>JAHQVI010000140.1 GCA_019634405.1 Hyphomicrobiales bacterium | reverse complement strand
TCCAACGCATCAAGGTGGCGCGCGGCTGTCGGCTGGGTCAGGCCGAGCGCGCGCGCTGCGGCCGAGAGCGAGCCTTCGGTCAGCAGGCTCAAAAACGTGCGGTAATGATCCCAGTCAGTCGCGGTCCGGTTCATAAATTTTAGTATAGATACCCCACATTATTGTGCAATTTTGTTTTGCTTGAGGGGGATTACTTTCATTTCCAAAGCAATGGAGATGGAAATGGTGCAACGGAAAAGAGCATTGGTTCTTGGCGCAACAGGCGGGATTGGCGGAGAAGTCGCCACTCGCCTCAAGCTTGATGGTTGGTCGATTCGGGCTTTAAGCCGACGTCCAGTTCCAAAGCAACAGAAGGATTTCGAATGGATCGTTGGCGATGCGCTGAACCGTGATGATGTCGTCTCGGCGGCCAGCGGCGTTGAACTGATCGTTCACGCCGTCAATCCCCCCGGATATCAAAAGTGGCGCGAACTGGTTCCGGCGATGATCGACAACACGATCGCCGCTGCACGGCACGCCGATGGGCGCATTCTGCTGCCGGGAAATGTTTACAATTTCGGGCCGGACAGCTTCGACCGTCTTGACGAGAACGCGCCGCAAAATCCCTTGACTCGCAAAGGGCGGATTCGCGTTGAGATGGAGAAGCGTCTTGAGCAGGCCTCGGAGGCGGGCATACGTGTCCTGATTGTCCGCGCCGGTGACTTTTTTGGACCGAATGCCAAAAACAACTGGTTCGGACAAGCGCTGGTCAAGCCAGGACAGCCGCTTAAGGCGATCACCTATCCCGGGCGGGCTGGCGTGGGCCATCAATGGGCTTATTTGCCGGATGTGGCCGAGACGATGGTCCGGCTTGTAAACCGTGAGGCAGAGCTTGCCGCGTTCGAACGCTTTCATATGGAAGGCCATTGGGACAGGGACGGCGCGCGCATGATTGCGGCCATCAGAAAGGCCGCCGGCAAGGCTGAATTGCCGGTCAAGGCGCTCCCATGGGGGGTGATGAGACTGTTGTCGCCGTTCGCGCCATTATTCCGTGAGGTGATTGAAATGCGCTATTTGTGGAACGAAGAGGTCCGGCTGCGTAATGACAAGCTGACCGCTTTCCTTGGGGGCGAGCCCCGCACGCCGCTGGATGAAGCGGTGCGCACGACGCTGAGCGGCCTGGGTTGCATCGTTGGTGGAACAAGACCGCAGCACGGTGTCACAACGCCCGCGGCCGGGTCCTATGCGTGATAGCGGGTGTGCTTCGCTGCAACCGTCAGGGTTTTGCGCCGAATACAACCGTTACACGCAAGTCGTCGCCGCCTCTTAGCGGGCGAACGGATACGTCGGAGCCGTGGCGGCGTATCAGGAAGTCCGCGCTCGACCCTTTGAGCCGGAGATCCTTGATCAGCACCTCGTCGAGGAACTCCGGCAGTCGCGGATTGCGCAGACGGACTTCACGCGCGGCGGGATCGAATTCGAAACCGAGCGAGGCTTCCAGCAGCGCAAAAGGCGAACCGGCCGCCCAGGCCTGCGGCGCGCAGGCGACGGGATAAAGCGTCGGTCCGCGCCCCTTTGCACGCTGGAATCCGCAGAACAATTCCGGTAGACGGCGCAGTTCCATATAGCCCGCCGAATCCATCAATCCGCTGAAAACACGCTCAACTGCGTCATGTGCGCCATAGCGCGCCAGACCGAGGGCGATCAGCGAATTGTCATGCGGCCAGATCGAGCCATTGTGGTAGGACATCGGATTATAGCGGGACTCATCATTGGCGATGGTCCGTATGCCCCATCCGGAAAAGAAACGCGGACGCATCAGCTCGCTGGCGACGACAGCCCCGCGTTCCGGCTTGACGATGCCCGAAAACAGAAGATGTCCGGCATTGGAGGACCGGACCGCGCAGGGGCGCTTTTCCCCGTCGAGCGCCAGCGCATAGGTGTTGAGGTCTTCGAGCCAGAAAGTGTCCTCGAATTTTTCCGCGAGACGATCGGCTTCCGCATTGAGTTGCTGGGCATGATCATAATGTCCAAGAAGGCGCGCGCAGCGGGCCATACGGCGTTTTGCCTCGTAAATATAGCCCTGTACCTCGCAGATCGCGATTGGTCCGACGGCCAGCCGCCCATCGCTGTGGAACACGCTGTCATGGGAGTCTTTCCAGCATTGGTTCGCCAGCCCTTCTTCCGTAGCGCGCTGATATTCGACGAAACCGTCGCCATCCGGGTCGCCTGGGCCGTCGATCCATTGCAGAGCGGCAAGTGCAGCGGACCAAAGGTTGCGCAGCATGTCCATATCGCCGGTGCGTTCGATATATCGCCCCAGCAGAACGAGAAAAAGCGGTGTGGAATCAACGCCGCCATAATAATGAGCAAAGGGGATCTCGCCCAGCGCGGCCATTTCGCCACCGCGCATTTCGTGGAGGATTTTTCCCGGCTGCGCATCGGACTCAGCGTTGGCCTCGGTTGCCTGAAAACGCGCGAGGCGGCGCAGAACGCCTTTTGCGATGGAGGGGTTAAACCAGAGGAGCTGCAGTGCGGTAATTATGCCGTCCCGCCCGAAGGTCGTCGAGAACCAGGGAATGCCCGCATAAGGGTAGGGGCCATCCGATGTCTCGGTGAACAGCATTGAAAGGTCCGCCATCGACCGGGAAAGGATCTCGTTAAAGATATCGTTCGAGGTCTCGATCGTGGTGGCTTCGCGGATTGGCTCGCGGAGCTGGCGCCGGGCGGCAAGAAAACCGGCGATGAAACGCACCGGTTTGTCATCGCCCGGCTTGTCGCATCCGGCCGTTATGAAGAAAGCCTTTTCCTGAGCAGGGTTCAGTTCGACCGTGAATGCGGCCGAGTTGGTGGTAATTTCGTCCGGCGCGGGGTCGAACATGAGCGTCGTCCGGCGGGTTTTCTTGTCGAGGCCCGCATAGGTCAGGATGACCGTATCGGGGGCTGCGACATGGCGTTTCGTCATGCCGCGCTGCTGACGCCGCATGCCGCGCACTTCGAATATGTCGGCGAAGTCGCTGCCGAAATAGGCGGTCGCAGCCAGCTTCACGGGATGTTCGCCGTAGTTCTTGAAGGTAATGCGCTGATAGGCTGTGTCTTGCCACAGGAAGATATTGCGCGTGATGTGAACCGTATCCTTCTGCAGGATCAGTTCACCGTCGGCGAAGATGTCCGGATTTGTCAGCTCGACGGTCAGAAGCGAATTGTCGTCGCGCACATTGGAGCCCAAAAGCATGGGCTGTACGCCGTCGATAACCATTTCCAGATAGGACAGAAAGCGCGTGTCACGGTGAAAAAGGCCGTCCTGGCCGCCCGCGGAGGCGCCCAGATCGCCGTGACTGTCGAGTACGATGAACGCGTCATCATGTTTCAGGGTGCGCTGAGCGCGCGCATTCTGTACGCGCGCCGAAATATAAAACGGGGTTTCCGAGAACCCATCAGGAGTTTTGTTCGTCTCCAACAAGCTCTCGGCGGTCATGGCGCTCCTGCTATCAGTTCATGCGCTGCTGATCCCGTCCCATCCGAGGCCGCACAGTAGAGACACGTTGCGGCAATTGATGCTCCTGCGACAGCAGCTTCTTGTAAATCTCGACGTAATCTTCTGCCATGCGCGTCGAAGAAAAGCGTTCTTCAAACCTGCGGCGCACCTGACGACGGTCCAAATTAATGGTTTGATGAAGCAAGCTTACAGCTTCTTCTTCGGTATCCACAATGAAACCGGACATCCCATCATCTATAACCTCAGGAACTGAACCATTCCTGAATGCCAGCACCGGCGTACCGCAGGCCATGGATTCGATCATCACGATGCCAAATGGTTCCGGCCAGTCGATCGGGAACAGCATGGCGCGGGCATTGCCAAGGAATTCCGGCTTCTGGCGATCGTTGATCTCGCCGATGAATTCAACGCCCGGCAATGACAGCATCGGCTTGATGACCTGTTCGTAATATTCGCGGTCGTTCGTGTCGACCTTGGCGGCGATGCGGATTGGGATCCCGGCCGCGCGTGCGATGCGTATGGCCCTGTCGAGGCGTTTCTCCTCCGATACCCGGCCCAGGAATGCGACATAGTCGCCCTTGGGATTGAGGTTTGGTGCATGCAGGTTCATCGGAAGGCCGTGATAGACGGTCCCGGCGAAATTGGCGTTCGCCACCGTACGACGCTGGGCGTTGGAGATCGATACCAGCGGCAATTCCGGAAATGCTGCATAGAGCGTCTTCAGATCAGAGACGTCTTGGCGCGAATGCAGCGTTGTCACCGTCTTGGGGCCGAGGTCGCGGAACAGGGGGAACTGAAAATAGTCGATGTGGAAGTGGATGACGTCGAACTCGTCTGCCATACGGCGAACCTTGTCGATCATCGTCATGTAATATGGCATCTGGTCTTTGACATTGGCGTCGAGACGCAAGGCTGTGTTCGCACAGCTTACGAGATCGGCGGCTGTCGTTGAATCCCCGCTTGCGAACATCGTTACATCATGTCCCATCCGGACCAGCTCTTCGGTCAAATAGGAAACTATCCGCTCAGTACCGCCATAGAGTCTTGGTGGTACGCTTTCAATCAACGGGCTGACCTGTGCTATTTTCATTTTGTGTCATCCATCCTAGCAACTGTCCTCACCGGAACAGGGATATTGGTAAAATGCTCCGAAATGAGGGCGGTTCGAGTTAGATCTCGTCTAGCACGAGGTAGTGTAAAAAGTACGTAAAAAAAGAAAACCGGCACTACATGTAATGATATAAATAATGACGGACAGGATAGATGTGTGTGTGCAATTTCTACTCTATTTTTATGCATTTTTATTGCCGGTCTAGTATTTGTACAGACGCTCATCTGTGAAATATGACCAAAATACGACCAGCCGTTCCACAATGGCACAATTTTGCCTGCCAATTCGGAAGCTGCGGGGAAGTGTTTGAAATTCCGCGTAACTTCCTGCGTAATCAATGGGTTGTTTCTATTTTTGATTGCGGTTCAGTTTTTCCACCACCTGTGATTTATGCCTGTTGATAGAACGACGCGCCAATCGTCTATTGCCGGGCCGCCGGAGATAGCGACCTGACCGGTTAACCCGATACCTCCCGTAAGCCAGCCTTTGACAAGCCGCTTTTCCGGTTGAGTCCAGGTTGTGAATTCGTTTGTTTGCAACCAATGCAAAAGCGGGCAATGGCGAAATGGAAATCCGGGCAGCGGTCATGCTGTCTGAAAGCGTGCCGAACTCCTGCCGTTCAAGCCCAGATTTTCCCCGAAAACAGAGCGAACGCTGATGAGCATCCCCTGGGAGGATAAGTTTCGGTTAGCCCGCTAGCCGTTCCATTGGGTCACCGGATTTTTCAAGAAGATACACATATAAGCCGGCATATTTTTTGTGTTGTGCAGGGAAGGGCGGAGATTCAGCGAAAATAATATAAATTTCAAAAATTTGATACGTTCGCGATGCTGCAAGAGCGCTTCAAACAAAGTAGGTATATTGTATGATTGAGCGTGTTAATTTCGATGGCGTTCGGTTAGATTGGCTAGTCAACTTTGCAAGGGAGGAAATTCATTATGCGTAGGTGCATTCTTGCTGCGGTCGCCGCATCGGCTCTGGTTTTTGGAGCGGCGCCGGCATTTGCCAGCTGCGAAGACGGTGAAGTCGTTATCAAGTTCAGTCATGTCACGAACACCGACAAGCATCCCAAAGGCATTGCGGCGTCTCTTCTTGCGAAACGCGTAAATGAAGAAATGAACGGTAAAGCCTGCATGGAGGTTTTTCCGAATTCGAGCCTTTATGATGATGACAAGGTTCTTGAGGCGATGCTGAACGGCGATGTTCAGTTCGCTGCGCCTTCATTGTCGAAATTCGAAACCTTCACCAAGAAATTCCGGCTTTTCGATCTGCCTTTCATTTTCGAGAACATCGCGGCCGTCGACCGCTATCAGGCGTCGGCAGACGGTCAGAAGCTACTTACGTCCATGGAGAAGAAAGGTCTGCTTGGCCTGGCTTTCTGGCATAGCGGTATGAAGCAGATGTCGGCCAACAAGCCGCTCATCAAGCCGGAAGACGCCAGTGGCCTGAAATTCCGCGTTCAGCCATCGGATGTTCTGGCTGCTCAGTTCGAAGCTCTCGGGGCGATTCCCCAGAAGATGGCGTTCTCTGAAGTTTACGGCGCGCTGCAGACCAAGGTCGTCGACGGTCAGGAAAATACCTGGTCCAACATCTATGGTCGGAAGTTCTTTGAAGTTCAAGATGGTGTGACCAATACCGACCATGGTGTTCTCGACTATCTTCTTGTCGTGAGCACGGAATGGTGGCAGGGGCTGCCTGAAGATGTTCGTACACAGCTTGCAACGATCCTCAAGGAAGTGACAGAAACGCGCAATGCTGAAGTTACGAATGTCGAAGCTCAAGCGAAGAAACTTGTCGCCGAGACCGGAACCGAAATTCGGGAGCTGACAGCGGAGCAGCGTGCTGCCTGGGTCGAAGCGATGAAGCCGGTTTGGACGAAGTTCGAAGGCGATATCGGCGCTGAGGTCATTGAGGCAGCGCTCACATACAATTCTTCGAACTGAACCAATAACATCAAGTCGGCGGGCGGGTCTCCTGCCTGCTGACAGCCTGCCCGTCAGATATTTCATTTTCGCTCCATTGAATGACAGGTCTGGCCGCTGTTGATCCAGGAGGATGGGGTATGCGCAAGCCGCAATCCGGCGCAAGCCGTATTATTTCCGAAATTGAAGAAACATTCATCGCGATTCTGCTGGGGGCGATGACGCTGGTGACATTCGCCGCGGTCGTTGCGCGCTATGTGTTCAATTCCGGCATATTATGGGCGCTGGAGACGACAGTGTTCTTGTTCGCCTGGCTCGTTCTCATCGGCGTCTCCTATTGCGTAAAGGTCAATGCATTGCTCGGCGTGGATATTGTCGCCGCCGCGCTGCCGCGGCCGGCGCGCAGAATTTTCGGGCTTCTCGCCGTTGCCGCCTCGCTCGCCTTCGCCGTGCTTATCTGTGTCGGCTCGTGGGAATATTGGCTGCCATTTGTGGGTACTCGTTCCTGGTACGAAGTTAACGACATACCCGCTTTTGAAGCCGTTCAGTGGCTGGCGCCCTACCTGAATGACGGTGAGCGATGGGACAAGCTGCCCCGTTTCATTCCATATATGGCTCTGCCTCTTGGCATGACGCTTCTGATTTTTCGGCTTCTGCAGGCAGGATGGCGTGTGTGGACCGGCCAGCAGGACATGATTGTCGCCAGCCACGAAGTCGAAGAGGCGCTAGCCGATCTCAAGCAAAAAAGCGGAGAGAAATAACAAATGTCGGTCGTACTTCTTTTCGGCTTGGTTATTGGCTTCATGATGATCGGGGTGCCGATCGCGTTTTCGCTTGGCCTCTCATCGATCATCTTTCTGATCGTCTATTCAGACGCTTCGCTTGCATCGATCGCGCAGACGCTCTTCAACGCCTTTGCGGGCCACTACACCTTGCTGGCGATCCCGTTCTTCATCCTGGCGTCGACATTCATGTCAACGGGCGGCGTTGCGCAGCGCATCATCCGTTTTGCCATTGACAGCGTGGGGCATCTGCCCGGCGGGCTGGCGATCGCCGGCGTCTTTGCCTGCATGCTGTTTGCCGCGCTTTCCGGCTCGTCCCCTGCGACCGTTGTCGCCATCGGTTCGATTGTTATCGCAGGGATGAGGCAGGTCGGTTATTCGAAGGAATTCGCCGCGGGCATCATCTCCAATGCGGGAACGCTTGGTATTCTCATTCCGCCCTCTATCGTAATGGTGGTTTATTGCGCTGCGGTGGATGTGTCGGTCGGGCGGATGTTTCTGGCGGGCGTGATACCCGGGCTTATCGCCGGTCTCATGCTGATGGCGGGCGTGCTGGTTGTGGCCTATTTCCGCGGGTTGCCTTCGGAGGAGCGTGCGAGCTGGGGCAAATGGTTCAAATCTGCCAGCGAGGCCGGTTGGGGGCTGTTCCTGATTTTTATCATCCTCGGCGGGATCTATGGCGGGGTTTTCACGCCAACCGAAGCCGCCGCGGTCGCAGCCGTCTATGCTTTCATCATCTCCAATTTTGTCTATCGCGACATGGGGCCGCTAAAGGGCGAAAACGACGAAAAGATCTCGCTGTTTCGCAAGCCGCAGGCGCTCGTGACCGCCTTCGTTCACAAAGATACGCGCGATACGCTGTTTGAGGCGGGCAAGCTTACGGTTACGCTGATGATCATCATCGCCACCGCGCTTATCCTTAAACATGTGCTGACGGAAGAGCGTATCCCGCAGATGATTACCGAGGCGCTGCTTTCCGTTGGTTTCGGACCGATCATGTTCCTTGTGGTCCTGAACCTGCTGCTGCTGATTGGTGGTCAGTTCATGGAGCCGTCCGGCCTGATCGTCATCGTTGCGCCGCTGGTTTTCCCGATTGCGGTCCAGTTGGGGATCGATCCGATCCATCTCGGCATCATCATGGTCGTGAACATGGAGATCGGCATGATCACGCCGCCGGTGGGGCTCAATCTGTTCGTCACCGCAGGGGTTGCCGGAATGTCGGTTCTGGCGGTCGTGCGCGCGGCGTTGCCGTGGGTTGGGATCATGGTCCTGTTCCTGATCCTGGTCACCTATGTGCCGTTCCTGTCGACATGGTTGCCGACACTGCTTTTGGGGCCGGAGATCATTACACAGTGAATCGAGAC
>JAHQVI010000139.1 GCA_019634405.1 Hyphomicrobiales bacterium | reverse complement strand
TGCGCCTTCCGTGTGGAACGCATGGATCGTGCGCCCCTTTAAGGCGGCGATCGTGTCCTCGACATAGCCGCTCTCGTTCAGCGTGTCGGTGTGGATCATCACCTGCACGTCGAAGGCGTCCGCCACCGAGAGGCAATTGTCGATGGCGGCCGGCGTTGTGCCCCAATCCTCATGCAGCTTCAGCGATGAAGCACCCGCCTTGACCTGCTCCTCAAGCGCGGCCGGCAGGGCGGCGTTGCCCTTGCCCGCGAAAGAGAGGTTCATCGGAAAGGCGTCCGCCGACTGGATCATCTTTTCGATATGCCACGGGCCCGGCGTGCAGGTCGTGGCGTTCGTGCCGGTTGCAGGGCCGGTGCCGCCGCCGAGCATCGTCGTGACCCCGGACATGAGCGCTTCGTCGATCTGCTGCGGGCAGATGTAATGAATATGCGAGTCGAAACCGCCCGCGGTCAGGATCTTGCCTTCCCCCGCAATCACCTCAGTGCCCGGACCAACCACGATATCGACGCCCGGCTGAATGTCCGGATTGCCCGCCTTGCCGATTTTGGCGATCCGACCGTCCTTGACCCCGATGTCGGCTTTATAGATGCCGGAATAATCAA
This sequence comes from Hyphomicrobiales bacterium, assembly GCA_019634405.1. Classification (GTDB taxonomy): domain Bacteria; phylum Pseudomonadota; class Alphaproteobacteria; order Rhizobiales; family Rhodomicrobiaceae; genus JAHQVI01. The sequence goes on along the minus strand of JAHQVI010000139.1, from coordinate 6,478 downwards.
GGATCAGCGCATTGGTGATCACAGTGTCGACTGCGCCTGCGCTCCGCGTTGCCTGGCTCTGGCCCATCCCGTCACGGATGACCTTGCCACCCCCGAATTTCACTTCCTCGCCATAGGTCGTCAGGTCGCGTTCGACTTCAATAAACAGCTCGGTATCGGCAAGACGAACCTTGTCGCCCGTGGTGGGGCCGAACATGTCGGCATAAATTGCGCGGGAGATTTTTGCTGGCATTTAAATCCCTTTCAAGCGAGACCGAGCAATTTCAGTCGTGGCTTATGACGTCTTCCGTAATTTAGTCGCGCCCACCATGCATAGATCGGTGTCTGATAACCGGCATCGAGAATGATGGTGTCTGTCAGACCTGAACCCGTTTCCGTCTTGTCTATTTTAATCGTGTGATCCCACAGTTTCACTGAGCCGCCATATTCATGGCTTTTCATCAGATGTCGTTCCGGATCGCATTCACGGATTTCCATCGTCCAAGAAAAATATGGCAGCAGACCAAATATCGAAACTTCCGATTTGATGATCTGACCTTTGTGTATTGGCTCGTCGGGGAGACCTCGAAACGAAATCAAACCTTTGGTTGCCTCGACGAATGAAGCCCAGTCCGTTGCGACCTGCCAAAGACGGTCGGCCGTAACCGGGTATTCGTGAACCAGTTGCACGGTCTTTATCATCTCAATGGCCGCATCCCGGGGTTCTCGCGTTCACTCCGCCATGCGGCGGTAGGTAACGGCAGGTTCTGGAATGGCGTGTTCTCATTGCTCTGCGCCTTCGTTGCGTCGAACCAGCCATCACGCCCGCCATCAGGGAGCTTCGCGCCAACGGTGGGGGCGAATATGTTTGCATAGACCGCGCCGGAGATTTTTGCTGGCATCGAAATTCCTCTCGGTCGAACCCTGGGTGATCGTTGCTCACGTTATTTGTCAAGCTTTGGCGTGGAGCACAAGCGTATCGCGCGCTATGTCATCGGCAGAGAAACCCGCCACATCCGCCGCTATTGTCTGCAATCGTTTCCAGACGTCATCGCGAGTGAACCGTCCGCCTCTTGCTGCGTAATGCGCAAAGTTCTGTCCGGCAATTTCGCGGGCAAGATCGCCGATAGTTTTGAGAGGGCCGAAGCTTCCACGATCAATCCAACTCAAAAAGAATGACGAGCCGAACATACCGATTGCTGCGATCTTAAGATGCGGCAAGTCAAAGAGCAGGCCCAAAAAAAACACTGGAATTGAAAGAAGAGTGCATAATGATGCGATGTTTCCGAAGATACCGGCATGAAATCTTGCGCTTAAAGCGGCTTTCGCTTTAAGACTGCTCGCGATTTGCGATGGTTTGCGATTGAGCGTTGAAAGCGGAGTTTCAGGCCTGAGCTTGCTTTCAGACATAGGGGCGTCGATGGTTGCACCAAGATTTCGACGAAGATCGTAAAACGCCATGGCCGTCATGCAGCGGTCCTGCTTCAGGTCCTGGCCTTGCATATTTCGTAATAGCGCCGCCTCAATATCACCGACAGTCCTGACATTTTCCCAATCAGCTTCCTGAACCCAGGTTCCAAAGACCTGTTCCACATCGTGGATCAGGTCAAGGTCATCTCCGTCACCGGCCAACTCAAGTGATTTTCTCATTGCTCTGCGTCTTCGTTATTGGCTCGCACCGTCATATTTCATGACTTCAAACGCGTCTGGATCGACATCGTCCAGACAGCGGACATTGATTGCCACCATCTCGACGCCGCCCGGTCCCACGCCGTGCGCGTAGCTCTCTATGCCACATGTCGCACAGAACAGATGATTGATGACGTGCTTGTTGAACCGGTAGAGATTGGTGGCGTCTTCGCCGGATCTGAGCGTGAAGGCGTCAATAGGCGAGAAGGCAAGCAATGATCCGAGACGGCGGCAGCGTGAACAATTGCAGGAAACCACCTGCTTTATGTCGAGTTCGACGTCGTATTTCACAGCTCCGCATTGGCATCCGCCGGTATATCTGGTCATGGCTCGCTTCCTCTGATTATTGCTTCTTTAAGCGTTGCTAAAGTTTCCCCATAACTGCCTGACGAAAGCCGTAAATCATCTTTGCGCCAGAGATTTCCACCAGCGTCACCGTGCGCGACTGGCCCGGCTCAAAGCGCACAGCGGTTCCTGCGGCAATGTCGAGCCGGAAGCCTTTCGTCTTTTCACGATCGAAGGACAGCGCCGGATTGGTTTCGTGGAAATGATAGTGGCTGCCGACCTGAATGGGCCGGTCGCCCGTATTTGCGACTTCGACCGAAACCGTCGCGCGTCCGGCGTTCAGTTCGATCTCGCCGTCTTTCGGTATGACCTCGCCCGGGATCATTTGCGCCTCCGCATCAAGACGCGGATTGCAACCTTTTTCGCCGGTTTGAACAGCAGCATCGCCGCGAGACTCGCCAATGCCAGCACGATCAGATCACCGGTTCCGAGCAGCAAGGAATAGCCGTGCGGATGGCTATGCGGTACGAGTGAGTCGTGAGCGACAGCAATTTGAGCGAAGAAGGCGAAAATCGGCAGCGAATAGAGAAAAGCGCGCCGCATCATGGAAAGTCTCCTCTACCGGATAGGATTATGGACCGTGACAAGCTTGGTGCCGTCGGGAAATGTGGCTTCGACCTGAACATCATGGATCATCTCCGCGATGCCGTCCATGACCTGATCGCGCGTGATGACCTGCGCGCCGGACTGCATGAGTTCAGCCACTGACCGGCCGTCGCGCGCGCCTTCGACGACGAAATCCGTAATCAGCGCAACCGCTTCCGGATAGTTCAGCTTGACGCCGCGCTCCAGGCGGCGGCGGGCGACCATGGCGGCGGTCGCGACCAGCAATTTGTCTTTTTCCCTCGGTGTCAGATTCATCGGCGCGGCCTCACCTCGTAATTTCGCGTTTTCCGGACGGTATCACGATGACCAGCCCCTTGGCAGGTTGTTTCCGGATAGAAGTGGAAGAAGTCGGGTTAACAGAATGCGAATGGATTGGCTGTCTTGAGCGAGCGCGCGGACGACCAGCATGCCGTTCCATGCGCTTGCGGCGGCATTGGCATCGACTGTGGAGAGTATGTCGCGAACAGCCGGAAGGCGGTCTTCGGCGTCAGGCGCGACATGGAGCGTGGTTGAAATCACGATGGCCTTGCCTGCAATTGCGGCTTTTGCGAGAAGCCTGGCAATGTCGCCATCCAGCTTCGCATTCTCTGCAAAAATCAGCTTTCCGCCGCGCCTGATCCGCCACCTATCCATATAGCTGGCGTTTGAGACGATCTCGCCCATCGCGGCGCGTCCAAATATTACGGTTTCGCAGATCAGCGCCGCCGCGGTCGCAGCCATGTCTACGCTGAGCGATCGTTCGATATGCGCCTTGTCGAACAGGATGGTTTCCTGCGGAAGCCAGTTAAGCCGGGCGTTTTCGCCGAGGGTGAGACAGATCTTGATCTGCGTGGTCGAACCGGCAAGCGCGCCGTAAATCCGCTCGGCTGAGGGCGTGCTGATAGTCGCGCGTGCACTGTCTTCAGCCGTCGCAGAAATGCGAATATGATCGCCGCCCGCAACGCCGCCGCCCGTATTGATAATGACTGCTTCAGCTGCGCCGCCCGCATTGGGAAAGCGCACCTTGTAACCGTCCGTCTCGGAGAGATCGGCAAGATGGGTGCGGTCTGCGCGGGCGCGAAAGCGTATGTTGGCCCCGCCGTCGACGCGAACGCTGGCGAGAGCAGGGTGGATGGATTGCGGCATATCAGACGGAAAGATAGCTGCGTACATGCCCCTCGTCCATATCCTCACGCCTGCCCGACAGCACCACCTGCCCACGATCGAGCACGGCGAAGCTGTCGGCCAGGTCGCGCGCGAACTCGAAATATTGTTCGACGAGCACGATCGCCATTTCTCCCTTGCTGCGGAGATAATCAATGGCGCGTCCGATATCCTTGATGATGGATGGCTGAATGCCCTCGGTTGGTTCATCGAGGACGAGCAAGGTGGGGCGCATGACCATTGCGCGGCCAATGGCAAGCTGCTGCTGCTGCCCGCCTGACAGGTCGCCGCCGCGGCGGGCCAGCATGTCCTTCAGCACGGGAAACAGCTCGAATACGTCATCCGGGATGAAACCGTCCTTGCTGTGCGTTGCGGCAAAGCCGGTTTCAAGATTTTCGCGGACGGTCAGCAGCGGGAAGATCTCGCGCCCTTGCGGAACAATGGCTATGCCACGCCGGGCGCGCTGATGTTGCGGATAGCCCGAAATGTCCTCGCCGTTCCATTCTATTTTGCCGGCGCTGATCGGTTGCTGCCCGACAATGGCGCGCAGGAGGCTGGTCTTGCCGACGCCGTTGCGGCCGAGCACGCAGGTGACGGAGCCAGCCTTGGCGGTAACCGAGATATTCCGCAGTGCTTGCGAGGAGCCGTAATGAAGGTCGATATTGTCGACGGATAGCATTGGCGTGTCTCCCTCACCGACCCAGATAGACTTCAACGACCCGCTGATTCGCCGACACGGTGTCGATCGAGCCCTCGGCCAGCACCGAGCCTTCATGCAGGCATGTGACCTTGACGCCAAGCGCGCGGATGAACGTCATGTCGTGCTCGACGACGACGACGGAATGGGTCCGGGCGATATCGCGCAGCAGCGTCGCGGTATCTTCAGTCTCGGCGTCGGTCATGCCTGCAACCGGTTCGTCCACCAGCAGCAATTTCGGGTCCTGAGCCAGCAGCATGCCGATTTCCAGCCATTGTTTCTGACCATGGCTGAGATCGCCCGCCAGCTTCTCGCGCAGGTTCAAAAGGCGGACCCGCTCCAAAATCACATCGATGCGCTCCGTGCTGATATTGTTGCGTTCGCCAAACAAGGCCGAAAGCGTCGTGCGCTCGCCCGCCAGCGCCAGCCGGATATTGTCGGCGACGCTGTGGCTTTCGAACACGGTAGGCTTCTGGAATTTCCGCCCGATTCCCAGGATGGCGATATCGGCCTCATCCAGCTCGGTGAGATCATGCGAACCGTCGAACATCACTGTGCCGGTATCCGGTCGAGTCTTGCCGGTAATGACATCCATCATCGTGGTCTTGCCTGCGCCATTCGGGCCAATGATGGCGCGCATCTCTCCATGCCTGACCACGAAAGACAGGCTGTTCAGCGCCTTGAAGCCGTCGAAAGACACGCTGACATTGTCGAGATAAAGCACGCTGTCAGTTGTTGCTATTGTCATTTCCGTTACTCCGCCGCTTCCGGAATTCCGGCTGGGGCCGGCTGGTCAGACGGCTTGTTTCTCCGTTTGCGGAATAATTGCCCGAGCGTTCCGACAATCCCTTTCGGCAGCAGCAGGGTCGCGAAGACGAAAAGGCCGCCAAGTACGAAGAGCCAATAGGGCGCTAGCGCTCCGGTCGTGAATGTCGTCTTGCCGAAATTGACGACGACAGCGCCGAGCGCCGCGCCAGTCAGCGTGCCACGCCCGCCGACGGCAACCCAGATCACCGCCTCGATCGAATTGGCCGGTGTGAATTCCGACGGGTTGATGATCCCGACCTGAGGGACGTAAAGCGCACCGGCAACGCCCGCCATGCAGGCGGAGACGACGAAGGCGACCAGCTTGTAATGCTCCACGCGATAGCCGAGAAAGCGCGTCCGGCTTTCCGCATCGCGTATGGCGACGAGCACCTTGCCATAGGTAGAGGTAACCATCAGGCGACAGATGATATAGCTGAACATCAGCGCGATGACCGTGGCCGAGAACAGCGCCATGCGCGTGCTGTCCGCCTGTATGTCGAAGCCGAGAATATCCTTGAAGTCTGTCAGCCCATTATTGCCGCCAAAGCCCATCTCGTTGCGGAAGAAGGCGAGCATCAGCGCGTAGGTCATGGCTTGCGTGATGATGGAAAGGTAAACGCCCGTGACGCGGGAGCGGAAGGCCAGCCAGCCGAACGCAAATGCCAGTAGACCGGGCACCGCCAGAATCATCACCATGGTGAAGAAGAAATTGTCGAAACCGTACCAGAACCAGGGCAGATCCTTCCAGTTCAGGAACACCATGAAATCGGGCAGGATCGGATCGGCGTAAACGCCGCGCGTTCCGATCTGGCGCATGAGATACATGCCCATCGCATAGCCGCCCAGCGCAAAGAACGCCGCATGTCCGAGCGAGAGAATGCCGCAATAGCCCCAGACCAGATCAAGCGCGACGGCCAGCATGGCGTAGCACAGATATTTGCCGAGCAGCGAAACCACATGCGTGGGAATGTGGAAGGCCGAATCGACCGGCAGCAGCAGGTTGGAAGCCGGAACAAGGATCGCCAGTGCGATCATCAGACCAATGAAAATCCGGCTGCCGGTGTCGCTGAGATTGAAGAGTGTGCGCGTGATCATGCCTCTACCGCCCTTCCCTTGAGCGCGAACAGGCCGCGCGGCCGTTTCTGAATGAACAGGATCAACAGCACCAGAATGAAGATCTTGGCGAGGACAGCGCCCGCGAACGGCTCCAGC
>JAHQVI010000138.1 GCA_019634405.1 Hyphomicrobiales bacterium | reverse complement strand
CTTCGCCGGTGCTGCCCTTGGCCAGGGACTGCTCGACGCGGGCGATGGCGAATTCGGTGCGGGCCACGTCGGCGTCGTCGGATTCCGGGCCGCGCCAGGCGCGTTTGAGCCGGAGCGCCTCGCTGAATGAAGTTTGTCCGGCCGCTTTGCCATGCGCAACTCTTGGCCGCAGTCTGAGCTATGGAATATAAACGCGCCTTGTCCTATTGTGTGCAAACACCGGCAAACTCCGGATGAATTGCCGCGAAACTACTGAGACCTCCAGGTGCTTGAGAACCTAGCTTTCAACAACATAGCGACATTGCCTGGAGCGATCGGACTGACCGGGACTTTCGCCGCCGCCGCGATCCTTCTCTCTCCTCTCTCTCCGCGGCGACGAAAATCGCTGGCGATATCAGGAAACCGGAAATGCTGAAGACCCGCATCATCCCCTGTCTCGACGTCAAGGATGGCCGTGTGGTCAAAGGCGTAAATTTCGTTGATCTTCGTGACGCTGGCGATCCGGTCGAAGCGGCGACGGCCTATGATGCGGCTGGGGCTGACGAATTATGCTTCCTCGATATCACCGCAAGCCATGAGGACCGCGCGACAATTTTCGATGTCGTCAGGCGCACGGCCGAGCGGTGCTTCATGCCGCTGACGGTCGGCGGAGGCGTTCGCGAGACCGATGATATTCGCAAGCTCCTGACCGCGGGCGCCGACAAGGTCTCGATCAACACCGCGGCCGTCAAGGACAGGCAATTCGTGGCCCGCGCTGCGGAAAAATTCGGCGTGCAGTGCATCGTCGTGGCGATCGACGCGAAACGGGTGTCTACGGAGGACGGTTCTGATCGCTGGGAAATCTTTACCCATGGCGGGCGTAACCCGACAGGGATCGACGCCATTGATTACGCCCGGGAAGTCGTCGCGCTTGGGGCCGGTGAAATTCTGCTGACCTCGATGGACCGCGACGGAACCCGCGCTGGATTCGATATTCCTCTGACCCGCGCGATCTCGGACGCAGTGTCGGTACCTGTGATCGCCTCGGGCGGTGTCGGCGAGCTTGATCACCTCGTTGAAGGCGTTCGCGATGGCAAGGCAAGTGCGGTGCTGGCCGCCTCGATCTTCCATTTTGGCGATCATACGATCGGCGAAGCCAAGCGCCATATGGCTGACCTTGGCCTCGCCGTTCGGATGGACTAGGTCTCTAGCCGGAATACGCGATTTCTACTTGCCCATTGCGCGGTCGAGGCTGATTGCGCCGCCGCCGGCCGCCGCCAGATAAAGCATAACGAAGCAATATAGCGCGGCCAGTTCACCGCCATTGAGCAGCGGATAGAAACCCTGAGGCGCATGGACCATCCAATAGGCGACCGCAAGCATGCCGGAAAGGATGAATGCGACCGGACGCGTGAATAGGCCAATCACCAACAGCACGCCGCCGACAAGTTCTAGAACGCCGGCGATCCCCGGCATGCTGGTCACGTCAACGCCGCTCATCTGTGATTGCGGGAATCCTAAAATCTTGGTCGTGCCATGCTGCAGGAGCAGCAGCCCTGACATGATCCGCAGCACGCTGAGCAGAAACGGGCTGAGATTGGCTAGGAATGACATGTTATCTCCTTTTGAAAAGTCCCCATCGTATAGATGCAAACGCATCTTTACGGCGCGACTGATCGCGCGGCTTTGACTAAAAAGCAAGACAATTCACAATTGGTCGCGAAATCGTGAAACTGCATTGTGTTTGGAGCAATAATGGCTTGCGCTCTGCGTAATTGTGGATTTCCGCCCGCATGGTCTGGTCAACAGCGCTTGCCATGCCCACCATAGATCAATTGATTCGGCAGGATGCGGGGGCTTCAATGGCTGCGGGCGCAACACTTGGGTACAAGAATTATACGGTTGACCTTTGGTGGACCGATCTCAATACGACCGAAGTCGGCATCTTTCAGCGCTCGCGCCATCGCGCCAAATCACGGCAGTTCACCAAGGATTCCGACATTATCGGCGCGGTCAAAGTCAATGGCGAACGCACCGGGCTGCTGACGCACCGCGAAGGCATCTGGAAGGAAGCCGACGGCATGAAGCGCCGGCTGGTCGTCAAGCTGTTTACGCAGAGCATGAACTGGCGCGGCACGCTTGACATGTTGATGGGGCGTTCATTGCAGTTGACGCTTGGCGCGCATGGTTTCCCGGTCATGGCCTATTCGGTCAATATTTCCGGCCATGAGCAGGTCATGAACGTTGAACGCTCGGCGCGGAAATGGCCGCTGATTCCCGAGGACTATTCCTTTTTTGTTCTTGAGGACAAGCGTCCGCGCTTTTACCGGCTGCGCCGGGACTGGATCAGTATCGGCACGGATTACACGCTCTATGACGAGACGAATACGAGGATCGGCCATCTGAACGGACGGGTGATCGACCTTGGCGGACGCTGGGACGTTACAATCCGCGAGGACCACAATAATCCGCGCGTCAATGGCACGCTGCAGCTATTTTGCGGCATGCTTCGTTTTCGCAAGAAGGTCGAACGCCATCTGCGCGACCTCGCCCGCGACGTTCGGTGCGGCAGGCTGGAGCCGCAGATGGAAACGCATGAGACCGATCTCTACCTCAATCCGAGACGACGCAATAATTGATGGTGGCGTCTTGAGTTGTTGCGGATGCGGCATTATCTGAGCGGTCCGTTCAACGTCATGGATTGCTGCAATGATACGTCTGCGCTGTGCAACGCGAGCCGACATTCCCCTGCTTAAATATTGGGATACGCTGCCGCATGTCATTGAAGCAGGCGGCGGCGAATGGGAATGGGATGTCGAGATCCCGTTTGAAGCGCCCTGGCTGGAGCAATTTGTTGCTGAAGAAGACGGACGCCCCGTCGGCTTCATACAGATCATCGACCCTGCAGAAGAGCAGACGCATTACTGGGGCGAGTGCGAGCCGGACCTTCGCGCAATCGATATCTGGATCGGTGAGGTGCGCGATCTCGGGCGTGGTCTGGGAACGGAAATGATGCAACTGGCGCTTTCAAGATGTTTTGCGGATCCGCGCATCAAAGCCGTCCTCGTCGATCCGATGGCCAGCAATATCCGGGCCCATCGCTTTTATCAGCGCAACGGATTTCAATTCGCCGAGCGTCGCATGTTCGGTTCGGATGACTGCCATGTCATGCGGGTAAGCCGCGAGGCATGGTTAGCAGGAAAGCCATAAGCGCTGGCCGTCAGATGATTTCCTGCGTACGAGCTCGCCGCGCACTTCCATCTCCAGCTTGACGGTGGTGACATGCCAGCCTATCGAGCCAATTCTGCCTGCCACTTCCGCGTCCAGATGCGCGGCGACCGCTTCGGGAAGATCCTTGAAACGCATGCCATGTTCACCTGCCGCGGCAATCTCCGCCCGGATGGTTTCGGCAATCGTGTCATATTTCCATGCCGGTATGCGCGTTGGCTTGCCACCCGGCGTTGGCGTTCGGCAAAGCGTTTTGTTCTCATTCTTTGTGGCCATCCTGCGGACCCAATGCTCAAAGATTAACGCTAAGTCTTGGCAGAAAACGGCCCGGAATGGAGCCGGACGGATTGCGGCCGATGTCACGCATTCCGGTTTTTCGATAGAACGGTGCGGCGTTCGGGTCGGCATCCAGTTGCATTGCGTGGCATCCGCAAGCTCGCGCCTTCTGCATCGCCCATTCGAAAAGCTTCCGTCCTATGCCTGACCGCAGCGCGTCTGGATCAACGAACATTTTTTCAAGCTCCGCTATGTTCCCTTCGATCCCGATCTGCGCCATGCCAACAATTTTCTCATCCGTTTCGACGACGATAATATCTGTGCTTTCGATCTCACCGGGCGTGAGCAAAAGTTCCTTGTGGCATGCTCGCATGAAGGCGTCATCATAGCCCCAGACAGCCTTGGAGCGCATGCAAAGCGCATTCAACGCTTCAATATCTCCTGTTTCCGCTTTGCGCATGATCATGAGGCGGTCCAATTCAAGAGCTTATGGCGTAGTGCGCCATGATCAAATATAGCAATAGTTTCACAGATTAGCAGTTTCGTGCAAAGGCAGGCCACGGTGATGACCGAATCCAATCATTCTCCCCGTATCGATCTCGTCAGCGATACGGCAACCCGTCCGACGGCGGAAATGCGCGCTGCGATGGCGATTGCGCCGGTCGGGGATGAGCAGCGGAACGAAGATCCGTCGGTGAACGCATTGACGGAGCGCGTTGCCGATCTGCTTGGCCAGGACGCCGCGCTGTTCCTGCCGTCGGGGACGATGTGTAATCAGATCGCCATCGCGGTGCATTGCCGTGCGGGTGATGAGATCATCGCAGCCGCGAATTCGCATATTGTCGGGACGGAAGGGGCGGGCGCGGCGGTGTTCGCGGGCAGCTCCATTCATTCGATCGACTGTGTTCGCGGCATTTTTTCGCCCGAAGATGTCGCGGCGGCGGTACGTGAAAAGGAGCCGAAACACCCCCGCACGAAACTGGTTTCTATCGAAAACACCAGCAATCGCGGCGGCGGTTCGGTCTGGCCACTTGAAACAGTGCGCGGGGTGATTGCCGAAGCGCGCTCGCGCGGTCTTCTGGTACATATGGATGGCGCGCGGCTGATGAATGCGGTCGTCGCCAGCGGCGTCAGCGCAAGGAGCTATGCGGACGGGTTCGACAGCGTCTGGCTGGACCTGTCAAAGGGGCTGGGCTGTCCGGTCGGCGGGGTTCTGGCGGGTTCGCACAGCTTTATCGAAGAGGCCAATGTCTGGAAACACCGGTTCGGCGGGGCAATGCGGCAGGCGGGCATCATCGCGGCGGCGGGCGTCTATGCGCTCGATCATCATGTCGCACGTCTGGCGGAGGATCACGCTAACGCCGCGCTGTTCGCCAGGCTGATCTCGGCGTTGCCGGGCATCCGTCTCGATCCGGCCGATGTGGAAACCAATCTGATCTTCTTTGATGTCGCTGAAACGGGTTTGAGCGCTTTTGAGCTGCGCGACCGGCTTTTGGAACATGGCGTGCGCATCGGGGCGGAAGACGCAATGAGCATGCGGGCGATTACGCATCTCGATATCGATGAGGCGTGCGTGCGCGAAGCGGCGAAGGCGCTGGAGATCGTGCTTCAGGCATGAAGGAAAGGTGGGAGGCTGAACAGTAACCCGCGCCGGTCTCGTTAGGGCTGCTTCCTTCCGGACCTGACCCGGTTGGCGAGGGACACGTCCACCGCCAACCTCCCGGTCTCTATATCGCGTGTTCATCACAATGATGCAAGGCCGGTTTTCTGCAAGTTCGCGTCAAAACGCACTGTGCGTGTGCAGAAATGCGAAAGGCTGCCCGTAAGGACAGCCTTTCCATTGTCAGCCATACTCGGCGTCACCTTATGAGCGACAACCCTTCACAGAGGCCGTCAAGCTCACGCAATGCGCCTCGTACGACGCTGGACAATGAGACATTGGACCACCTCCTTTCATGTTGTTGACACTGAACCACAGGTTAAGAGTTTTTCAGTCGATCCGCAAGCCGAACCGGCTGGACCGGCGATTATGGCGAGAGCGCCGCCGGACAATTACCGCCGGATCTGCTTATCAAGCCGGGCGTAGCTGGCTTCCATGCCTTCCTCCATACCGGTCGCAAGCATCGCCGCACGGGCCTGTTCATCCGGCAAAGTCATGCGCAGGGTGAGCAGCGTACCGTTTCCATCGGGTTGGAATGTCGTTTCGACGCGATTATCCGGTGTTGGATCGGGTAAATGCATTCGCTCGACATGGACAATGCGGCTGTATGGTTCCAGCTCGATATATTCGCCGGTCAGATAGAAACCATTGCCCTGTCCGTCCGACCATTCGCAGCGTAGCCTCCCGCCCGGTTTCGGCTCACTGATGCAAACAGGCATGCTCCAGCCGTCAGGGCCGAACAGCCATTTCTGCATCAACTCCGCTTCGGTGTGCGCGCGATAGACCGCTTCCGGCGGCGCAGCGAAACGGCGTTTTCCAATTACATGACAATCGCCGGCCAGTTCCAGTGTCAACTTATTCATTTTCCTGTTCCTTTTCCGATTGCATGGCGGCCAGCACGCTGTCGAGCCGGTCATAGTTCTTCGCCAGTGCGGCCCGCATCATGTCGAGCCATTGGTCGATCTGCCTGATTGCGTCGGGGGCGAGCCTGCATGGCCGCCGGGTGCCTTCAACACGCCGGACAATCAGTCCTGCCCCTTCCAGCACTTTGAGGTGCCGGGAGATGGCCGGTTGCGACATGGCGAAAGGTTGCGCCAGCTCCATCACGGTCGCCTCGCCCTCGGCGAGTTTCGCCAGAATCGCCCGGCGTGTCGGATCCGCCAGCGCGGAGAAAGCAGTATCGAGATCAGGCATACTTGCGCTCTCAGTTATATAATTAGATTATTATATAACTGTATATGCATAGTCAATTCGCAAAATTGCGAACCGCGCAGCGCGATCATCCGCCTCCGAGCGATTGGCGGTTGTGGGTGTGTGGATTGGGTGCTCGGTCAGATCATGTGCGCGTGCATATGATCTTGACATATTCTTTCGAGCTGCGAGGCGTGAGGGAGGTTTGTGCGAGATAGGCTTGGCCGTGAAGAGCACACACAACTTCATTCGGCGCAGTTGGGCCCTTGATGATGTCGAGCGCAGTTGTCTTCTGGCAGTCTGATTGAGAGAAGGCTATTGAGCAAACCAGTATCAGTGTCTGAAACATGGACCATCCTTTTAAGAACACATTCATAATTTGCTAACAAGCAAAAGTTGTGCCAGCCGGACATGCAGCCCGATCCATGATCTGGTTTTTCTTTGGAAAACATGGGATTAAGTCATTGCGGCTGAGGGTCAGCGGCTAAGCAGCGGATGCACATTCATATGAAAATGAGAATGTTTAAGGGCAGTTGGCGCAGATTTGAATTGAACGTATGACTCACGCCGTCCGGCGCACCTCGAACCTGTCGAACGCTCCGACGCCCTCGCCAATGATTTCAACGCGGGTCACGCTTGCGCCGAGCGGTCCCGTCCTGCATTTACGAAGCATTTCGGCGACCTTGTCGGGCTCACCCTGAATCACGGCTTCAACAGCGCCGTCGCGCCGGTTTCTCACCCATCCGGCAAGCCCGAGATCAAGCGCGGCCGATTGCGTCCAGGCCCGGTAGCCAACGCCCTGCACGCGGCCTTCGATACGAATGTGAACGGTACGCGCGCCAGTCATTGCTTGCGCTCGCTTGCCGGTTTCGCCTTGGCGAGATCCTTTCCAGCCTTCCATGGATCGATCAGCTCCAGGCTGGCATCTTTGAAGTCCTTGATATTGCGGGTCGCCAGCGTTGCCTGTTTGCTGATGGCGATGCCGGCAATGAATGTGTCTCTGATCCCGACGTCGCGTTTTCGCGAGCGCCGCTTTCCGGCCAGCACCGCCGCAGCGTTGGCGGCCTCCATATCCAGCGGCAATATCCGGTTCTCGAAGATGACCGTCCCGAATTCCTGCCACGCCAGCTCAAGCTCGGCCCGGAAATCGTCGTCGATCGGCCCTTCGATCCCGTAGCGCAGTTCGAAGATGCTGATTGTGGTCGTCCAGATCTGCCGGGGCGGTTGCTGCTTCAGCCATTCCATGACCGGTTTGTTCTTGTCCGGTCGCATGCAGGCCGATATCACATTGGTGTCCAGGATAATCATGAGACGCGCCTAATCGAAGACGGCCGGGCGCGCCTGTTCATCCTTGAGTTCCTCGATTTCGTGGTCGTCGAAACCATGCCGGGCAAAAAACGCGCTCAGCCGTGTTCCCATATCGATCTCGTTGAGAGCCCGGTGATCCGCATTGACTGCGTTGCGCAGGATCGTACGAACCTCCTGTTCCATCGAGTGGCCATGCAGGCGCGCGCGTTCGGCCAGCCTGTCCTTGACCTCATCCTCGATATTTCTGACAATGAGTTGCGCCATGCTTGTGCCTCCTTATCTTTGCGCTATCATGATAGCATATGGCGTTGATGATGAAAAATCGTAAGATCAGCAGGCCGTGGCTTCGAAAAAACGGCTGGTATTGATCCGCTCGGCGCTCAGGGGAGATCTGGAGCGTTCAATGAATTCAGGACCCGGCAATTGCGCGGGGCGATAGCAGAATCTGTAAGGGCCTTCCGCGTCGCGCACGATCATGCGTCTGGTGTTGCAGTCATCGAGATGTTCGAAAATGTCCGGCGCGTGAAGCAGGCTTGCGCAGATTACGGTCCTGTCCGTTTCCGGTTTATAATCAAGGGCATCGCAGTTTTCCACGAGGATCTGCCTGGATAGCCCGAGCACGGCGATGAGATCGGAGGCCATCATGCAAGCGTCGCCATCGCAATCCACGCAGGAAACTTCAATGTCCGGTGAGTCCTGCGCCAGCAGGATCGCTGTAAGAGGTAATGCGCCACTGCCCAGAAATGCAAATCGTCTGCCTGGCGCTTGACCAAGCATCTGCAATTCCGCATGACAGAGCGATTGGTAATTGCCCAGATACCAGAAGGCTGCTAGAGCCTGCGCACCCTTGCAATCGCTTGCGAGTATGCGACGGCACCACCATTTTTCCATCTCGCATTCCGCGCGGGCGCACAGATCGGGCAGCGCTTCAGCAAGGCTTGCAAATTCGGGATGATCGGCAAGCGCTGCACCGTAACCGTTGCGCTGCCAGTCCTGAAGCGTGGCAACCAAACGGCTGAGGCAGCTATTTACCTTGGGGTTCTCTGGGGATAGGTCTGATTGTGTGGCGAGTGTATCGTGAATCGAAGTGAGAAAAGCGGCTGCCTCAAAGTGCTCCATACGTGTCGTTCCATGAAATATGAGTTCAGGAGCGCCGATTACCAGATAAGTAATAAAGTTACATCCTTAACCTTGCCAGTGTGATGGTTTTTTACGAGACGTTGCAGATATGAAATTCCTCGATCAGGCTAAAGTGTACATTCAATCGGGCGCTGGAGGAAATGGTTGCATTTCATTCCGGCGGGAAAAGTTTATCGAGTTCGGTGGGCCGAATGGTGGAGATGGCGGCAAGGGCGGCGATGTCTGGGCCGAATGCGCGCAGAATCTGAATACGCTGATCGATTTTCGATACCAGCAGCATTACAAGGCGGCTCGCGGTCAGCATGGCATGGGGGCGAACCGGACCGGGCGCGGCGGCCAGGATATTACGCTGAAAGTGCCGCCTGGCACGCAGGTTTTCGCAGAGGACAATGAAACACTGCTGGCCGATCTGACCGAGCCGGGTGAGCGCGTCATGCT
>JAHQVI010000137.1 GCA_019634405.1 Hyphomicrobiales bacterium | reverse complement strand
GCTTCATGGCATGAAGACAGTGCGCTGCTTATCAAGGACGGCCGGTCTGGAGGCATTGTTTCGGTGGAAAAATTGCCGGGCGGTGCGGTGATTGAACAGGCGAAGGGGAATATGCTGGTTCCCGGCTTCGTCGATCTGCAGGTCAATGGCGGTGGCGGCGTCCTTTTCAATGACCACCCTGACCTTGCCGGTATTCGCCGGATTTGCGTAGCTCACTCACGTTTCGGTTCAACCGCGCTCATGCCGACGCTGATCACGGATACGCCGGAGAAAACAAACGCAGCCATTAACGCCGCAATTGCTGCGGCAAGGGAGAATGTTCCCGGTTTTTTGGGGTTGCATCTCGAAGGGCCGCATCTCTCGCACAAACGTAAGGGCGCGCATAGCGCCGATCTGCTCCGGCCAATGTCCCGGGATGATCTGGAGGCTCTGATCTCGGCCCGCCAGCGCCTTCCGAATTTGCTGATCACATGTGCCCCGGAAAGCGTGACGCTGGAGCAGGTCAGGCAACTTGCGGCGGCGGGCGTGTGCGTGAGCCTTGGCCATACTGATTGTTCGCGGGACACCGCCCTTGCCTATGTCGAAGCCGGGGCAGGGCTCGTCACTCATCTTTTCAATGCAATGAGCCCTCTTGCGCATCGTGAGCCCGGCCTGCCCGGGGCGGCGCTCGATAGCGGGCGGCTCAGCGCCGGTCTGATTGTGGACGGCTTTCATGTCGATCCGGCGGTGATCCGGATCGCTTTGCGCAGCAAGGCTGAGCCAGGCCGGCTGTTTCTTGTCACCGATGCGATGTCCACCATTGGTTCCGAAAGCAACGGCTTTGAATTGAATGGCCGCCGCGTTTTCAGGCGAGGGGGGCGGCTGACGCTTGAAGACGGCACGCTGGCCGGAGCCGATATCGACATGGCCGCTTCGATCCGGGTGCTAACAGACCGCGTTGGCGCGCCGCTTGAGACCGCGCTGCGCATGGCGTCGCTCTATCCGGCGCAAGCGCTTGGAATAGCCGGTCGGAAGGGAACTCTTGTCGTTGGAGCGGATGCGGATTTCGTTGAGCTGGACAGCGCTCAACGCGTCGTCAGAAGCGTTATTGGCGGAGTTGCCGTCTTCGGGGACGACGCATGAACGAGGGAGAGCCGTTCGTGCTTAATTCGCCTGAAAACTACGCAACAGGCTCCTTGCCGCCTGACGGACATGGTCGATTGCTCTTTGACGGGCTTTTGCGCCATCGCGCTCTTCAAGAGCCAGCAGAAGGTTCTTCAACTCTTCAATACTCTCCTCGAAGCGCGGCTTCATCTGCATGGCCCGGCCGCGCAAGACCATCGCTCTGGAATTGAGCATGTAGAGCGATCGTCCGAGCGCTTCATTGCCCGCACCCTTTACCAGACAGTCGTAGAATCGGTTTTTGGCGTTAAGCCGGGGCAGGACGTCGTCCGACAGGCTTGCTGCCCGGATGTTTGCATAAGCGCCGCGAAGCGCCTGTCTGTCCGCTTCGCTGGCATTTAAGGCGAACAGTTCCGCCGCGAGCCCTTCGAGGACTTCGCGAACCTGATAAATTCCGGCAGCCTCCTCGGCGGTAATCGTTGCAACGACAGGTCCCTTATGCGCGATGACCTGAACGACCCCTTCAGTTTCAAGCTGCCGCAGGGCCTCGCGCACCAATGTGCGGCTGACGCCTGTCATGTCGCAAAGGTCACGTTCGGGCATTCTGTCGCCCGCCTTGAAGTATCCGGTGGCGATTGACCGCCGGATGCTCTCGATCACGCTATGGCGCAATGTCGCTGCCGGTCGATCGACTCTGAAGTCGATATTGCTGACACCGCTATCGCTCATTTAAGCCTCATTTTTTTGTCGGTAGCGCCATACATGTCTGTGTGCGCCTGCAGCGTTGTGGCGTTCGGCCCAAGGTGCTGTTTTGACATCTGCTGTATTTCTGGGTCTTCCCCGGTTGACACGAACCAAGCCGATGGCTTGGATCACCGGACATTTTTGCCCGGCGCTCCGCTCACCTCTATAGTTAGCGTTTTATGAATGAAACTCTAATGCATTTGTAGACTTGAATATCAACTTTCCTGCATCCGAGGAAAATTTTCGCGTGCATAGGGCAAACGCACATATCCCGATGAGGAGGCGGGACGGCTGAGCCTACGGCATCGGACCGAAAAGCGGACACCGGTTTTCGGACAAATCCGATGCGTCAGCAAGGCACGCTATTTTGTTAGATGCGGTTAGGGGGGACGAGATGTCCGCTTGCAAAGCATGCGGCATGCGGGGAAGAGCCCTGTTGAGCGCGGATCATGCCGCAGCAAGGCCGGTTGTTCGCTGCATAATCCAGGGCCGAGGCTGCAGGCAAGGCGCGGGCGCGCCTTACTGTCCACGTCCCGACTGGCTGGCGAAGCGCAAGGCTTCTTCGGCTGCCCGGAACAATGCACCTGCTTTCGCCTCACATTCGCGTTGCTCATTATCGGGGATGGAATCGGCAACAATGCCTGCCCCGGCCTGCACATACATCGTGCCGTTCTTAATCAGCGACGTTCGCAGCACTATGGCGCTATCCATGTCTCCGGTTGCAGAGAAATAGCCGACGCAGCCCGCATAGAGCCCGCGTTTCTCCTTCTCCAGCTCGTCGATGATCTCCATCGCGCGAACCTTGGGCGCGCCGGAAACAGTGCCTGCCGGAAATCCTGCCATAAGCGCATCGACGGCGTCATGATTGTCGGAAAGTTCGCCCACCACATTCGAGACGATATGCATCACCTGACTGTAATATTCGAGAAAGAAACTATCGGTCACACGCACGGTCCCGAGCTTGGAAACCCGTCCGACATCGTTGCGGCCAAGATCCAGCAGCATCAGATGTTCCGAGCGCTCTTTTTCGTCGGCAAGCAATTCTTCGGACAGCGCCCTGTCTTCGTCAGGCGTCTTGCCGCGTGGCCGCGTACCGGCAATCGGTCGTATCGTGACTTCGCCATCGCGGGCGCGGACAAGAATTTCCGGGCTCGATCCGGCGATGGCGAAATCGCCAAAATTCAGGAAGAACAGAAATGGCGATGGGTTCACGCGGCGCAGGGCGCGATAGAGCGTAAAGGGCGGCAGGTCGAACGGGGCGGAAAAGCGCTGGCTCAGCACGACTTGGAAAATATCGCCTGCCTCAATGTAGGTCTTTGCCTTTTTTACCATCGCCGCATATTGCTTCGGCGTGGTGTTGGAGACGACCTTCGGGAATTCAATATCCGCACCGTTCGGCGCGCTGGCGTGGCCGAGAGGTTTGTCCAGCTCGTCCACGACGGAGTTCAGCCGGTCGAGCGCGCGCGAATAGGCGGCTTTGGCCGAGAGCTTCTTGTTCGGGCGGACCGGGGTCACGACCGTGATTTCGTCCTTCACATTGTCGAAGATCGCCATCAGTGTCGGACGGATCATCGTAGCTTCGGGAATGCCGATCGAGTCGGGATTCGGTTCCGGCAGCTTTTCGACAAGCCGGACCATGTCATAGCCCATATAGCCGAACACGCCGAGCGCCATTGGCGGCAGGCTCTCGGGAAGATCAATGCGGGATTCCTCAAGCAATGCGCGTAACGCCTTCAACGCGCCGCCCTTGCATTTGATGAATTTGCCAGGCGATTTGGCCGGATTGCGATTGATTTCCGCCTCATCGCCGCTTGAGCGCCAGATGATGTCAGGCTCGAAACCGAGCACGGAGTAGCGTCCGCGCACAGCGCCGCCTTCCACCGATTCCAGCAGGAAGCTCATCGGCTTGTCCGCGCCCAATTTGAGCATGGCCGAAACCGGCGTTTCCAGATCGGCGATCAGCCGCGTCCAGACCGCCTGCGGCCTGCCCTCGTCATAGGCTTTGGCAAATTCGTCGAATCCGGGATGAAGCCGCATATGGAGCGCCCTTGATGCGGGCGCTGAATTCCAGCCCGCAATGTCGTGAAACTATTGATTGGTCAGCTGGGATATAGCCTCGCTATTGATCTGAACGCCATAGTCGTTTTGCAGACCGGCGACGTATTGTGTCAATATATCCACACCCAGACCCTGGCGGATCTCGTCGCGAAGCGCTTTCGCCTGGGCGTCGTCGAGAGCAGGCGCTTCCTTAATCCCCGTGAGCTGGAACACAGCCTGTGACAGGCCGTCAGGCATCTGCACGGTGCCATAGCCGTTTTGCGTCATGGTAAAGGCCAGCGATATGGCGGAAGGCGGTAGGCCCTGTGGAGCAGGAGCAACGCGCTTCAGCCCCGACGCAGTCTTGACTTCGACACCTTCACGTTCATTTGCCAGCGCTTCAAGGTCAGAGCCGGCCTTGCCTTTTTCGACAAGCTCTTCGGCCCTGGCGCGAAGCTGGGTGCGCGTTTCCTGTTCGATCCATGCCTCTACAACCTTGGCTCTGACCTCCTCAAGCGTACGGTCGCGCTCCGGGATCACTTCAAGCACGTCGATGAACAGGTAGCCCTCACCGGCCTGAACCGGGTTGTTCTCGATGCCGACATCGCCCGTAAAGATCGTTTGGATCGCTTCGCGGTTGCCTGCGAGATCTTCGACAGGCTGATCTTCCGCAGAACTGCCGTTGCGATCGATCGTATATTCCGCAAACTGAAGGTTCAGCTTGCTCGCGGCCCCGCGGACATCGGCTCCGGCCGCGCGCTCATCTTCCACCGTATCGTACAGGCTCTGGATCTCATCCAGTGCGCGGTCAAGCGCCAGACGGTCGCGGACCTCGTCCTTAATGTCCTCAAAAGATTTCGATTCGCCCGCAGTAACCTGTTCGGCTCTGACAATGACAGTGGAAAAGCTCTCGACAGGGGCGCTGTAGCCTCCCTCATCAAGCGCAAAGGCAGCTTCGGCCAATGTCTTGTCGGCCATGTCCGACATGGTGAATTCACCGAGCGCGATGTCGGCGTCGGTCATGCCAATCGACTTACCCAGTTCGACGAAATCCTCGCCGGCCTCAAGCTTCTTGTAGGCTTCGTCTGCGGCGGCCCTGTCCGGGAATACGAGTTGCTGCAATTTGCGGCGTTCCGGCTGATTGAACTGGTCTTTCTGCGTTTCAAAATAGGCTTGCAGATCGGCGTCGCTCAAAGTGATGGTATCCTTGACCGCTTCCTGTGTGAGCGCGAGCACCCCGACCTTGCGGTATTCCGGCGCCTTGTAGCGGGCCTTGTTTTCCTCAAACCAGGCTTTCAGGACGGTTTCATCCGGCGTGGGAACAGCGGGGACCGCATCCTTATCAAGGACGAAATAGGTGATGGCGCGTTCGTCATTGCGGTGATGATTGACGGCGTTGAGCAGCGTGTCGGGAACATAGGCGCCCCGGCTGAGCGCGCTCATGATCTGGCCACGGATCATCTCGCCGCGCTGTAGTGCAACAAAATTTTGTTCGGACAGATTGCTGTTGCGCAGAAACGCCTGGAAATTCTGGGGGTCGAATGCGCCTTCGGCGTTCTGGAAGGACGGTTCGCTCTGAATAATCTCTGCAATCGCCTCATCCGACATACCCAGACCAAGTTCGTCGGCATGAATGTCGACAGCGGTGCGGCTGATTGTGTTCTGCAGAACATTTTGCGTGATGCCGAGCGTGCGGGCTTCCTGCGGCGTGATCTGACGGCCAAGACGAGAACTCAGCGAGTTGATCTGGTTATTGTAATCGCGCTGAAATTCAACGGGTGATATCTCGCGGTCGCCAACCTCGGCGAGCGTCGTCGACGTTACCCCTCGGAAAATATCCCCGATACCCCAGATCACGAAAGGGATGATAAGAATGCCGAGCAGAATTTTTCCTAGCCAGCTGGTAGACGTTTTCCTCAGAGAATTC
>JAHQVI010000136.1 GCA_019634405.1 Hyphomicrobiales bacterium | reverse complement strand
CGTCTCGAACGCCATGATCAAGAAGGGGCGCAGGCTGATCAAGAAATACAGCTCAACCCTTTCGCGGATCGAGAAACGCTACGGCGTGCCCCCGGAAGTGATCATCTCGATCTGGGGGCTGGAAACGGGCTATGGACGCAATAGCGGGAAGTTCTCGATCATCCGCTCGCTCGCGACGCTGGCTTATGATTGCCGCCGGTCCGATTTCTTCCGCAAAGAGCTTGTCGCCGCGCTCAAGATCGTCCAGCGCGGGGATATGACGCCGGGGCAAATGGTCGGCGGCTGGGCCGGCGAGATCAGGCAGACGCAGTTTCTTGCCTCCTCCTATTACCGCTATGCCGTTGACTATGACGGCAATGGCCGCCGCGACCTGGTACGTTCGGTGCCGGATCTGCTTGCCTCGACCGCCAATTATCTGAAGGCCAAGGGCTGGCGGCGGGGACAGGGCTGGGGACCGGGAACGGCGAATTACGGTGTCCTGCGCGAGTGGAACCGCGCCTCGGTCTATGTGAAGACGATTTCCGTGATGGCCAGCAAGATGGCTGGCGGATAAAAGACTACCGCTCGCTTCAAGCCTGATTTATCAAGATCTCCAGCTGCGCAAAGGGATGCGCTCTTCTTTTTGACGTTATGATGCCGAAGAGTGGCGGCTTTTCGGATGTCTTTCGACATCACGGCGGCCAGGGCTTGTTGCGACTGCAAGGATGAGGGAGCAAATGCAGGAGACGTATCAATGGGGTTTTTACAAGCCTGAAGGATTGGTTTTGCGTGGGTTGGATTTAATCAACCATAAGATCAAGATTATTCGTATCAAGAAAATATTTACAAAGATCCTGATGAGAATGTCGCCAATATTCGATGTCGAATATATGGGATCTCGATTTCGGTGCTATGTAAGAGATAATTCAACCGAAAGAAATATGGTCTTTTTCAAGAACAACCCGCCAAAATCGGAATTGACGACGGTTCTGGACGCCTTGAAACAAGGCGATATCTTCGTTGATATTGGCGCAAATTGCGGTCTGTTCACGGTTCTTGGCGCGATGAAAGTCGGTGATGAGGGCCGAGTTCTGGCGGTTGAACCCAATTCGATCATGCTCGACCGTTTGAAGTACAATATCGGTATCAACGAGCTTTCGAATGTCGAGATTTGCGAAAGCGCGATCGGGCCGAAAGCAGGCGAAGCGGAACTGCATATCGACAGACGTCAATATGGCAAGTCCAGTATTGTATCCAATAAGAAACTCGAAAAGGTGAAGGTCAAGCTGGATACGCTGGATTCGATTTTGGAGTCCAGAGGACTAAGCAAAATTGACCTGATGAAGATCGATATTGAAGGATATGAATATCCGGCTTTGCATCCGTTTTTCGAGACAGCTCAAAAGTCGAAGTGGCCGCTGAAAATACTTATCGAAACCGCGCATACAAACAAATCTGAAACCAATCCGGTCAACTATCTCATCGAAAAAGGGTATAGCATCGTCTGGTC
Organism: Hyphomicrobiales bacterium; assembly: GCA_019634405.1. GTDB lineage: Bacteria > Pseudomonadota > Alphaproteobacteria > Rhizobiales > Rhodomicrobiaceae > JAHQVI01. Next base: position 18,953 of record JAHQVI010000136.1, on the reverse strand, counting down.
GTCCAAAAACGATGCGCTATTGGGGTTGCGGTAGCGCCCGTTCCCGGTTCGCATGTTTAACTCCAGCAAACACAAGATCTCATTATCGTGAAACTCTATCATTCACCGGCATCGCCTTACGCACGCAAAGTCCGCACGCTCATCGCCGAGAAGGATCTGACCCGGCTCATCGAGGATGTGCCGACCGATCCATACGCAAATTCGGCGAAGTTTCTCAGCGTCAACCCTCTGGGCAAGATCCCGGCGCTTGTCACCGATGACGGGCTTGCTCTGTTCGATAGTCCGGTCATATGCGCCTATCTTGATGCGCATAGTGAAGGGAAGGGGGAGGCGTTGCTTCCCGCATCCGGCAGGGATCGCTGGCTGGTCATGCGCGGCGAAGCCCTGGGCGATGGGCTGATGGATCTGGGGCTTTATCTCATTACGGAAAAACGCAAGCCCGATGGCGAAAAGTCGCCAACGCTCACAGCCCGCAGACGCGATCAGGTCGAGCAGACGCTGGATGCGCTTTTCAGCTTCGTTAACGAATTACCCCCGGCATTCAATCTCGCTCATATCAGTATTGCCTGTGCGTTGGGTTATTTCGATTTCCGCCATGCCGAGATCGATTGGCGCAATGGCCGCGGCGAACTGGCGGCCTGGTATTCGGACATGTCAAATCGGTCAAGTCTTGCAGCGACCGCCCCGATCTAGACGATGAAGCAGCATCCCCTCGCGCTTCCCCTTGGCGGAATGGTCGCCATGGCCGCCGGGATGGGGGTAGGGCGTTTCGTATACACTCCTATCTTGCCGATCATGGCGCAGCAATTGGGGCTTACCGCCTCGCAGGCTGGCCTGATCGCGTCCGCCAATTTTCTCGGCTATCTTGCGGGGGCGCTGCTGACCGCCATCGGGCGATTCGGTAACTACCAATATCGACTGCTGATTGGCGGCCTTGTCATCAACATCGTTGGCCTTCTAGCCATGATGGGTACGGACGATTTTTCGGCCCATCTCGTCATACGGTTTGCCGGCGGCGTCGGCAGCGCGTTCATTCTGGTCTTTGCGTCCGCGCTGGTGATCGAGAGGCTGACGGCTTCGGGGCATGGTGCGTTGGCCGCAGTGCATTTCAGCGGCGTTGGTCTCGGCATATTCATCTCTGCACTGATGGTCACGGTGATGGTCAATGCCGGTTACGACTGGAAAGCGCTCTGGTTGATGTGCGCGGTACTGGCGACGTTCGGGCTTTTCGGAGCGATATATCTGATTGCGCCAGTTGACGGCCCTCCAGACATTTCGCCAATCGCTGCGCCAAAGCGCGGCAATGGCGCGTTAAAATTGCTGATTATGTCCTACGGGCTGTTTGGCTTTTCCTATGTCATTACGGCGACCTTCATTGTCGTCATCATTCGCGACACACCGGAAACGCGCATGATGGAGCCCTATGTCTGGATGATTGTCGGCCTTGCCGTGATGCCGTCCATTGCATTCTGGATTTTTGTTTCCAAGCGGCTGGGTCCGCTATTGTCCTACGCCATCGCCTGTCTTGTTGAAGCTGTTGGCGTTGGGGCAAGCGTGCTTTGGGACAACTTTATTGGCGTGTTTGTCGCTGCGGTTTTCCTGGGCGGTACGATGATCGGAATAACCGCGATCGGCTTTATGGCCGCGCGAACCCTGTCCTCCGGGGATCAGCGCGTCAACGTTGCCCTGATGACCGCGTCTTTCGGGCTTGGTCAGGTCGCAGGGCCCACTTTCGCAGGCTATCTGGCCGATGCAACGGGCAGCTATCTCATCCCCTCCCTGGCGGGATGTCTTGCGCTTTTGGCGGCTTCCGCGATGGCCTTCTTCCTGCATCGCGGAAGCCCAGTTCGGTCAACTCGCTCCGGATGAACGAGGCGCATCCCGCTGCGAAACGACAGCGCGAACTATGCGCCGAAGCCGGCCAGACGCCTGTCGACGAGACCGGAAATCGTCAAAAGATCGCCCTGCGAGAGCGTCACCTGTCCCGCTTTTGCATTCTCGACCGCCTGCGCCGGATTTCTTGCCCCGCATAGCGCAAAGGTGATGCCCTTCTGGGCCAGCGTCCATGCGATGACGAGTTGCGCCACCGTCAGATCATAGCTCTTGGCGATCGGCTTCAGCAGGCTGGCGAAGCCCTGCATCTTCTCGCGGTTGTCGACGCTGAAGTGCGGTTTGGTCTTGCGCAGATCATCGCCCTTGAACGCTCGCTCGGGCCCGATCTTGCCGGAGAGCAAGCCGAGCGCGAGCGAGGAATAGCTCATGCAGCCGACGCCATTTTCCCTGCAGACCGGCAGCAGCGTTTCCTCGATGCCGCGATCCAGCATGTTGTATTTTTCCTGCACAGCATCAAGCTGGCCGGCGGCGATATAGGCGTCCAGATCGTCAATGCTGGCATTGCTGACGCCAATCGAGCGGATCTTGCCTTGCGCTTTCAGATCTGTCAGTGCGCCCATCGTCTCCTCGATTGGTGTGGTCGGGTCCTGCCAGTGGGCGATGTAGTGGTCGATGTAATCCGTGCCCAGTCGGCGCAGGCTTTGTTCGACCTCATGGATGATGGAGCCGCGCCCAAGATAACGGTGCACGGACTTGCCGTCCTGATCGAAGAAATGACGCCCGCCGCCGGTGTGCCAGACGAGACCGCATTTTGTCGAGATGACGACCTTCTCACGTTTGCCCGCTATCGCGCGTCCGACAATTTCCTCAGCCCGGCCAAGCCCGTAAGCCGGAGCGGTGTCGATCAACGTTGCACCCCTATCGATGGAGGCTTCTATCGCAGCAACTGAAACAGCGTCCTCCGACCCGCCCCATTTCCATCCGCCCATGGCCCATGTTCCAAGGCCAATAACCGAGGTTTCGATATCGGAAGCGCCAAGTACACGCTTATGCATACTGCCGATCATGACTGTATCTCCGCGTTCACGCCCAATCGCCCATTCTCAATAAATGCAAAAATATGCATTCGTAATGTCCGGTTTTGAATGGTTTGATGGCTAAATTAGGGGGACGGGCGCTGAAGTGGCTATATCTGGTGTCGTGATAGGTGAGAACGTTACCGAAACAGATCCTGATTATAGGGGGCGGGGTATGGTTGAGGGACGGGGGCCTTGTGCTTGCGCGGAGAAGATGAAGATAGGGCAGATGCCGAATTTTGGTTTTGTCTCTATCTTTTTCAACTTTTGCGTTGTCCTGTACGAATGTTTCAAACGTCCGGTTTCAAGGTTGATCCCATATTTCGTTACGATGCAGATCTATAAGGGACGATCTAGAGCTCGTGATTCCGGCAGGGCTGGACTGTCTTTCATATCAGGGAGTGAAACATGTTCGAGACGATGCGATGGTTCGGGCCGCAGGATGGCGTCAGTCTGAAGCATATTGCTCAATGTGGCGCGGCCGGTATCGTGACAGCGCTTCACGACGTACCGGCTGACAGGGCGTGGACGCAGGACGAGGTTGAAGCGCGCAAGCGAATGATCGAGAAGGCTGGCCTCCAATGGAGTGTGGTCGAGAGCATTCCGGTTCATGACGTCATCAAGCGTGGCGGAGATGACGCAAAGCGTCTCACCGATATCTGCCTCGAATCCCTTCATGCCGTCGCTGCTTCGGGCGTCAAGGTGATCTGCTACAATTTCATGCCGGTTCTGGACTGGACGCGGACCGATCTGAATCACCCGCTGGGCAATGGCGCAACGGCGCTGCGCTTTGATGCAACGGCCTTCGCGGCGTTCGATCTGCATATTCTCAGGCGTGACGGGGCCGAGAGTGATTACGGACCGGAGCGCCAGGCGGCGGCGGCGGCCTATGCGGACGGGCTGGATGAAGACGGCGCGCGGGCCTTGGCGAATGCGATCATTGCCGGGTTGCCCGGCGGTATGAGCGGAAGCCATGATCTGGACGGATTGAGGCAGGCAATCTTGCTTTATCGCGGCGTCAGTCGCGAAGACCTGCTCACGAATTTGATCGCCTTCCAGAACGCCGTTGCGCCGGAGGCTGAACGGCTGGGTGTCAAGCTCGCCATCCATCCCGATGATCCGCCGCGTGGGCTTCTCGGTTTGCCGCGCTGTGTTTCGGCCCGAGGCGATTTTGGCCGTATGTTTGGCGAGGTTCCCTCAGCCGCGCACGGTCTGACATGGTGTCTTGGCTCGCTTTCGGCGGGCGAGGCTGGCGATGCGCTGGCCATTGGCGAAGATTATGCAAGCCGGATTAATTTCGCCCATTTGCGTGTGGTGGCGAAGGACAAGGATGATCCGGAATGCTTTCAGGAAGCAGCGCATCTGGAAGGCGAGGTGTCGCTTGTAACGGCCGTCGATCTCCTCCTACGTGAGGAAGCGCGCCGCGGCGAGCAGATTCCGATGCGCCCGGATCATGGCTGGCGCATGATTGACGATCTGGGCAAGAGCATTAATCCCGGATATGGCGTGATCGGGCGCATGCGCGGTCTGGCCGAATTGCGAGGCGTTGCGGCGGGGTTGCGATATGCACGGACAGGCAGCGTTTGACGCTCTATGCTGGCCAATGCGCTTGTCGCCGAGCACCCCCCGCAACGGCATTTAAAGCCTGTTGCGGGGTTGCATTTGCCGGATTGCTGTGTGGCGGTTGATTTCTATCGCTGTGCGCGGAAGATCTCGCCCGGCATCATTTCATAAGGCGGCTTCCAGCCCGGCAGCTCCTTCAAGCGGTCCATCCATGCGCTGATATTCGGATAGTCCGCCTTGAAATCGAAATTCAGCTCATCGGCGGGATAGAAAACATATCCGGCGCATGAGAGATCCGCGATGGTCGGGCGGTCTAGCGCAACAAAGGGTTGCCGACCCAACTGCACTTCCAGCACCGCGAACGCTGCATCGAGACGGCCTTTCAGGAAGTTCATGACCGCAGGATCGGGCGCGGTCGGCATCAGCACGTTCAGGAACCGGTAAGGTCCGAGAACGCCAGAAAGTTTGTGATTGTCGAACAGCGTCCAGCGGAGAACTTCAAGCTCTTCATCATCATTTTCCGCGCCCAATTTCTTGAAGTGCTTGGAGAGATAGGCGTTGATCACACCCGACTGCGTCAGCTTCTTGCCGCCATGTTCAAGAACCGGCGCCTCGCCCATTTCATTCACGGTGTCGCGCCATTCAGCTTTGCGCGTCTGGCCATTAAAGAAATCGATCCAGACGGCCTCCCAATCCGCTTCGCAGCATGCGAGCATCAGCGCGGATTTGTAGGCATTCCCCGATTGCGCGAAGCAATGCAGCTTGAATTCGGCCATGATTATATCTTCCCCTCGTTGAATCGTGACGGGAAGATATCATCAAAGCGGGGCCCGGCGCCATGCCTGTGCGTTCAAGCCTTTGTCATTACTAGCTATTCGTTAATTCAGCTTTGCCAGATCCGCTTTACGTAATTGGGAAGCACGAAAGCGGCTTTGTGGGTTGCCGGATTGTAGTAACGCGTCTCCAACCCGGCCTTGTTGTATCTTGGTTCGATCTGGGTCTTTTGCTCCGTACGCAGATTGAGATCGTTCGATGCAAAAACGAGCGCGAATGGGCCGCCGAAATAGGTCGGTTGGGTGCACAGGAAGCAGGCGGAGTCCGCGAAAATGCGTTTCAGTCGCTGCGCAGTGCCGGACAGATGCTCCGGATGCATGAAGGGCAAACCGTTCTGCGCGATCAGCACGCCCGGCTGGTTCAGAATGCGGTTGCAGTTTTCGAAGAAGCTATCTCCGAATAGCGGCGTTGCAGGACCGATAGGTTCGGTTGAATCCACGATGACGAGATCGAATTTTTCTTTGCATTCGGCGACATAAGCGACGCCATCGCCGATTTTCAGCTCGACGCGCGGATCGTCGAACGCCCCTTGCGAGATGGATGGGAGAAACTCCAGCGACGCCTCGACAACCGTCTTATCCAGCTCGCACATGACGACGCGTTCGACCTGGCCGTAGCGCAGAACCTCGCGCATGACGCCGCCGTCACCACCGCCAATAATCAGTATGCGTCGTGCATTGCCGAGCGACAGCATGCCCACATGAGCCATCATCTCGTGATAGATGAACTCGTCGCTCTCGGTGAGCTGGACGACGCCGTCAAGCATCATCACGCGGCCGAAATGGTCGTTCTCGAAAATGATCAGGTTCTGATAGTCCGTCTGCTGCTCGAACAGAACCTTGCTTGCCTCAAGCGTGCAGCGCAGATGTGCGTGTAGCGTCTCATCGATCCAGCGTGTCATCGCGCGATCCTTACCGATAGAAAGAGGGATTTAGGGAATTTCAGAAACCATGCCCGGCAAAGTTGCTGCCGGGCATGGATCTCATTGCCTTTGCGGCCGTGTTGAACGGCGCTCCGGTTTAGGTTGCTGCTGGCAAATCCTTGCCCCGCAGATGCTCATGGACGATGATCTCTTCAGGCTCGAAAGCCTCGCGTATCACGTCCACCGCAAGATGCGGTTTGGCGTCGCCGCACATGAAAATATCCAGCGCGGCATAACCATATTCGGGCCAGCTATGAATGCTGATATGGGATTCAGCAAGTACGGCAACGCCTGAGACGCCGCCGTTAGGCGTAAAATGATGCATGTGGATATGCAGGAGTGTGGCGCCTGCAACTTCGATGCATTTTCTGAAGGTAGTTTCAATGTGTTGAAGATCGTCGAGACGATGGCCGTTCTTCACATCGATAATCAAATGCGTTCCGGCAAACTTCTCGCCGTTACGCTCACAAAAGTAGTCTTTACGATCCTGCTGCGCCACATCCGGGCCGCAGACGGAATGCTTTTCTTCCGTTTGGGCGGTGCTTGAACCTTGATCCAAGTCCATCCCCAATTGGAAGAGGGCGACATCGAATGCCATATGGCGACCTCCCCAACCAGTAGATGACCAGACAAAGCCGGCATCATGAGCACGACCATGATCCCGGCTTACAAGGGGGGGCATATGCACGCTATGGCTGATGGTTTCAAGGAAAATATTTAAATTGGTCGAAGAAATATTTTCTCTGCGCCATTTTTGGTCATTTCACGCTACCCGTGCTTTACGAAAAAAGGCGCGCGGACACGCCCGATTTCCGATAAAAAATCAGTTGGCTTTTTCTTCCTGTTCGCCGCCTTCCTGATATTCCTTGTATTTTTCAACCGCCTTGTCTTTCAGTTCAACCGCCTTTTCGGATGCTTTCTCGGCGACTTCGGTGGCGGTCTCGGTCATCTTCTCCATCGTCGTTTTTTCGCTCACCTTGTAGGCGGGCGCATTTTGCAGCTCTTCCTTCGTCAGGGGGACGACAATCTGCCGTCCGTTATTCTCGGCCACATAAGTTACGACCTCGAATGGAACGGCGACCCTTTTCTCGCCAAGACCAAGAAAGCCCCCGACGCCGATCACGACGGTCTTGATCTTGCCGGTGCGGTCGAAGAGCACATCCTTCACGTCGCCCATCTTTTCACCGCCGGCGCTGTAGATTGGCGAACCAATATATGTGGCCATGCGCCATTCACTCTCCGATTGTTCGGCTTTGAACGCGGTAGGATCGGCAGCATAGGCGGCGAACGCGAACATGGCGCCAAAGATTGCGGTGGTGAAAACGGGGAGCTTCATGGCAGGAATCCTTCTCGGCTGAACTTTGACATAACATTATCGCACCATAGCGAGGTTGTGTTCTGCCAGTGTGAATGGCTAGATGTCTTGCGCAGAAATGGTGCGAATGAATTCTGATTCCAACTATGATCCCTCCAACATTAACCTCACCTTTAAGAAGCCCGCTGCGATGAGAAAATTTGTACGCGAGGCGTTTGCCGCGTGAATGGCGCGGCGCGAAGAATCTTAATTGAAGACTTGACTAAAATGCGCGCGACATTCATGTATCCTCGAAAACCGAATGAACGTTCATTTTTTAATAGATGATCAAATATGCCGAAGCTTGATCAGAATAAACAGCGCGAACGTCAGGAAAATATCCTTGATGCTGCGGAAAGATGTTTTTCAGACCAGGGATTTCATAGCACATCCATGCAGGATATCTGCCGCGAGGCAGGTATTAGTCCCGGAACGCTATATCTTTATTTTAGCTCCAAGGAACATCTGATTGCAGCGATCTGCTTGCGTGAAAGGACAAAATTCGCACAGGCCGTAACCGCTTTGGCCGATGCGCCTGATTTCATGGCCGCCTTCGGGCAGCTTGCGCAGGTTTACTGCCATGAACAGCCCCATTCGAAACTTCGCTTTCAGATCGAAGTCAACGCCGAAGCGCTGCGAAATCCTCTCATCGGCGACACCATTCGCGAATGCGACGCCTTCATCATCGAGCATTTCACAAAAGTGATCGAGCAGAGTAGCGGCAAGGGCCTTATCAATCCGTGTGCGGACCCGGTAATGCTCGCCCAAATTCTGAGCATCATCGGTAACGGTCTTTACATGCGCCGCGCATTCGACCCCGACTTCAATGTCGAACAGTGCATGGACGCCATACTCTTGCTGTTGTCGCCCGCGCTGCAACCGGCTGAAAACGATGAGGCGGACGCAGTCCTATCGAATAGAGGTGAGCATGAGACAGTCAATTAGCCCTCGGTTAGCCGCTGCGATGCTCGCAGTGTTTCTTTTGGGCGGAACAAATCTGACCGTAACGCCCGGCGCGGCAAACGAGGCCGAGGCGGCTCTGCGATCCGAGATCGCGGAAAACCCCACCATCCAGGTGGTTCCCGTCAGGCAAACGCAGTTCGACGAAAATATCCTTGTGACCGGATCGCTGGCCCCGCGCGAGGAGATCCTTGTTTCGCCCCAGATCGAGGGGTTGCGTGTCGAGGAGATCCTGATCGAGGAGGGCGACATGGTTGAGGCTGGCCAAGTGCTGGCAAAACTTTCGGATGGTGCCGTGAAGGCGCAACTGGCGGAGCTTGACGCCGCCATGGCGCGGGCTGATGCCGGAATCGCGCAAGCGCGCAGCCAGATCGTTCAGGCCGAGGCAGGCAAGAAACAGGCGGACGCCGCTTTTGAGCGCGCCAGGGACCTCTTGCAATCGCGCGTCAGCAGCCAGGCGACTTATGACGAAAGAGAAGCTGCGGCGCGCAACGCTGCGGCAAGCCTTGCGCTGGCGAAAGACGGCCTGCTCGTTGCCGAAGCGCAGAAACAGGAAGCGGAAGCAAGGCTCAGTGAAGCCAAATTGCGTCTGAGCTACACGGAAATCAAGGCGCCGAAAGGCGGTCTCGTCAGTCGGCGCAACGCCAAGCTTGGGGCGCTCGCTACAGCCACGGCCGATCCGATGTTCCGTATCATTGCCGATGCCGAAATCGAGCTGGAAGCCGAAGTGCCTGAAATCTATCTGCCACGGGTCAAGAAGGGGCAGAAAGCCGAGATTCAGGTTGCCAGGCTGGCCCCGGTCACGGGCGAAGTGCGGTTGATATCTCCCGAAATCGATCGTTCAACGCGGCTTGGCAGGGTCCGCATCTTCATCGGCAAGGACGAGGATCTGCGCATTGGCGGCTTTGCCCGCGCAACCATACAGACGTCGCGCAAGGAAGGGCTGGGCGTGCCGACGAGCAGCATTCTCAATCGCGAGGGGAATGAGACGGTACTGATTGTAAAGGATGGCCGTGTTGAAACGCGGAAAATTACAGTCGGGATTCGCAACGGCTCGAAGGCTGAAATCGTCAGCGGGTTGAATGATGGTGAGTTGGTCGTGCTCAGGTCAGGATCATTGCTGCGCAATGGCGACGAAGTCCGGCCGGTTCTGGCGAACGAAAAGGCAGTCAGCGAGGCTCTCTAGATGCGACGTCTTAATATTTCGGCCTGGGCCATCAGGACGCCGATTCCGTCGGTCGTGTTGTTTCTGGTGCTCACTATCCTTGGGATTTTGAGCTTCAGAACGCTGCCCGTCGAGCGTTTTCCGAATATCGACATACCGCTGGTGTCGATCTCGGTTTCGCAGCCCGGCGCATCGCCATCCGAGCTTGAAACCCAGGTCACCAAGCGTGTTGAAAACGCGGTTAGCGGGTTGACTGGCGTAAAGCATGTTACCTCGACCATAACGGACGGCGTCTCGATAACGGCGATTGAATTCGAGCTGGGCACGGACACCGATCGCGCTCTGAACGACGCCAAAGACGCGATTTCGCGTATCCGAGCCGACCTTCCTCGCAATATTGATGAGCCGATCGCCCAGCGAATCGACATTGCCGGCCTGCCGATCATTACCTTCAGCGCCAAATCCAATGCGATGGATATCAAGGGGCTGTCCTGGTTTATCGACGACACGATTATTCGTGAATTGCAGGGCGTCAGCGGTGTGGCCGAGGTGCGGCGCATTGGCGGTGTGGATCGCGAAATCCGGATTGCGCTCGATCCTGACCGTTTGCTGGCGCTTGGCGTCACGGCGGGCGATATCAGCCAGCAATTGCGCGCAACCAATGTCAATGTTGCGGGCGGCACTGCGGAATTCGGCGGGAGGCAACAGGCGATTCGCGCGCTTGCCAGCGTCGAAACGGTGGAGCGGCTGGCGTCAACGCCGATTACCCTTCCCGGCGGGCGCAAGGTGCGTCTCGATGAACTTGGTTCGGTCGAGGACACTTTCAAGAAGCCGAAATACTTTGCCCGCCTGAACGGCGAGGAAGTGGTCGGATTCAACATTTCGCGGGCCAAGGGCGAAAGCGATGTGGATGTGTCCGAACGCGTGGATGCGACGATTGCCGATCTTGCAGCGCGTTTTCCTGAAGTCAGCATGGAAAAGGTCGATGACACCGTCACCTATACGGTCGGCAACTATGAAGCGACGATGACGACGCTGATCGAAGGCGCGATCCTTGCCGTGATCGTCGTGTTCATCTTCCTGCGCGATATGCGCGCGACCATTGTTGCCGCTGTTGCCCTGCCGCTTTCGATTCTGCCAACCTTCTGGGCCATGTCTGCGCTGGATTTCTCGCTCAACCTTGTGACGCTGCTGTCTCTCACGCTTGTCACAGGGATTCTCGTCGATGACGCCATCGTAGAGATCGAGAATATCTTCCGGCATATGCGAATGGGGAAGTCGCCCTATAAGGCCGCCCTTGAGGCTGCCGACGAAATCGGGCTGGCAGTGATCGCGATTACCTTCACCATCGTTGCGGTTTTTGTACCGGTCAGTTTCATGGGCGGCATTGCCGGGCAGTATTTCCGCCAGTTCGGGATTACCGTCGCCGCCGCCGTCTTGTTTTCACTGGTGGTCGCGCGATTGATCACGCCGCTGCTGGCGGCCTATTTCATGCGGCACAACGCCAAGCACGCCACCGAGGAGGAGGATGGCTGGCTGATCCGCTTCTATACGCGTCTGATCGGCTGGTCGGTCCGCCGAAAGCTGGTTACGGTTTCGTTTGGCCTCATGATTTTTGCCGGCTCCATTGCCAGTATGCAGCTTTTGCCGCAAGGGTTCCTACCGGCCGAAGACGCCGCCCGTATCCTTGTTGCAGCCGAATTGCCGCCTGGCGCTCGTCTCGACGACATGAGGGAAACGAGCGACGAGATCACCAAAGTCATCCGCGACTATCCGGAGGTGGAGCGCGTCTTTGTCGATGGCGGGCGTATCCTAGGCATTGCGGGGGGTGGCGAGGAGGTTCGCAAGGCGACCTTCGTCATCAATCTGGTCAATAAGGATGATCGCGAGCTGACGCAGCGCGAGCTGGAACAGAGCATCACGGCGGATTTGGCCGAAATTCCGGATATCCGGTCATGGGTGATCAACGAAAATGGCGAACGCGGCCTGTCGCTGGTCGTGGCAGGGTCCGACGCGGCCGGCGTGGCCAATATCGCGCCGCAGATCGCCAGCGCGATGCAGCGTATTCCCGAGCTGAACAATGTCGTGGCCAATTCCGCGCTGGATCGGCCTGAGTTGCGCTTCATTCCCAGAGCTGACACCGCCGCCGAGCTTGGCGTTTCTACTGAAGCGCTTTCCTCCGTCATCCGGATCGCGACGATCGGGGATATTGACGCTAATCTCGCCAAATTCAATGCAGCGGACCGGCAGATCCCGATCCGCGTCCAGCTTGAAGAGAATGCGCGCGCCGACCGCCTCATTCTGGAATCCCTCAAGGTGCGCACGACGAGCGGCGCAGCCGTTCCGCTGATTTCCGTGGCGACGATCGAGACGGGGCAGGGGCCGTCATCCATCAGTCGCTATGACCGCCAGCGTCAGGTCATTATCGGCGCGGATCTGGTCGGCACGGACGCCCTTGGCGTTGCGCTGGAAAAGGTCTTTTCCTTGCCGGAGGTCAAAGCGCTTGAGGACAATCCGGGCGTCTTGCTGCGCCAGTCGGGCGACGCCGAAGTGATGGGCGAAATTTTCGAGAGCTTCGGCTATGCGATGGGCGCGGGGCTGATGATGGTGTTCAGTGTGCTGATTCTGCTATTCGGCAGCTTCCTTCAACCGATCACCATCCTGTTCTCCCTGCCGCTCTCCATTGGCGGCGCGATCTTCGCGCTGCTTGCAACTGGCAGGCCGTTCAGCTTCCCGGTCGTGATTGGCGTCTTGATGCTGATGGGCATTGTTACGAAGAACGCGATTATGCTGGTCGATTTTGCGATCGAGGAAATGGCGCGCGGCATCAAACGCTATGACGCTATCGTCGATGCAGGCCGCAAGCGCGCGCGCCCGATCGTCATGACCACCATCGCCATGTCGGCAGGGATGCTGCCGAGTGCGCTCGCGCTGGGGGCGGGCGGGGAGTTCCGGTCCCCGATGGCGATTGCCGTCATCGGCGGCCTGATGATGTCGACGCTATTGTCGCTGATTTTTGTGCCCGCAGTGTTCGTTGTCATGGACGATCTGGGCAACTGGTTCGGGCGTCAGTTCAACCGGTTTGTCGGCTCGCCTGACAAGAGCGACGTCGAAGATGACGAAGCGCCTGCCGGGAAAACCAAACCGCCTGAGGAAGATCTGCGGCGCCCCCATGCGGCGGAATGAGCGGTGATCCGCAGTCGTCCGCCTGTCGCCGTGCCGCTGCGATGTCCGGGACCAGGATTGTCGCTCAGACGCCGGAATATCTGGCTGACCGCTTTTCGATCCACACATCGAGCCCTTCGCGAACGTCATGTGTCGTGGTCATGCGTGCAAATTGCTCCGCTTCGATCTGCAAACCTTCGCCGATCGTGGTGTTCAGTCCGCGCGTGACGGCGGTCAGGATGCGGGCGGCGGCCAGGGGCGAGTGGCGCAAAATTCTGTCGGCCAGTGCAAAGGCGGCGGGCATCAACTGGCCATGTGGGACGACGGCGTTGATCAGGCCGAGCTCATAGGCCCGCTCCGGAGAAAAGCTGTCGCCTGTCAGCAACAGCTCAAGCGCGCGCTTGCGTCCGGCCAGACGCGGCAATCGCTGTGTACCGCCAAAGGTCGGGGGGATGCCAATGCAGATCTCCGGCTTGGCGAAAAGCGCTTTTTGGCTGGCGACCGCCAGATGCGCCGCTTCCGTTATCTCGCAGCCGCCGCCATAAGCGAGACCGTTCACGGCGGCGATGACAGGCTTGGGAAAGTTTTCTATGCGAGCGGTGACGGATTGGCCCCGGCGGACGAATTCGCGCAGGGCGACATCGGGACCATCCGCGATACTTTGCGAGAATTCATGGATATCACCGCCGGCAGAGAAGGCGCGTTCGCCAGCGCCGGTCAGGATGACCGCGCGCGCATCCGGCATGGTCTCAACCTCGTCTAACCGCTCCATCAGTCGATCCAGCATGGCGTAGTTCAGCGCGTTCAGCTTCTCGGGCCGGTTCAGCGTCAAAAGCGCGACGCTGCTGCGCACATCCATCAGTATAAGCTCATTCATGGGTCTCTCCGCTCGGCTCTCATTGCGTCAAGTCTAGCGATGGGATATGAATTTGAAAATACACTGATCGGTATACATTGAGATGCCCAGAGCCCCCTCTGAAACACGAAAGCGGATCATCGAAGCGGCCTTGATGCTGTTTTACAGCGAGGGCATCCGCGCCACTGGCGTTGAGCGGATCGCGGAGACGGCGGGCGTGACGAAGCGGACGCTCTACTATCATTTCCGGAGCAAGGATGACCTGATCGAGGCCTATCTTACGGCGCGCGACCAGCCCAATCTGACGGCTTTCAAGCGCTGGTTCAACGCGGCGGCGGGCAATCTCCCGGATCGCATTCTGGCGGTTTTCGCAGGGCTGGAGCGGGCGGCGGCAAGGCCCGGCTGGCGCGGCTGCGCCTTTCTTCGAACGGCTGGAGAGCTGGCTAACATGCCGGGACATCCTGCAATCAAAGCGGCGGCGGCGCACAAGAAGCGGGTCGAAGCCTGGCTTGCCGATGAATGTTGCAAGGCGGGGATCGAGGCGGAGGTCGCAGTGAAGGCCGCGCGCGAGATTTCAATCCTGATAGACGGGGCGTTCGCACTTATGCTCGTTCATCACGATACGGACTATATCCGTCAGGCGGGAGAAGCGGCCGCCGATCTCGTTGAGCAGCGGCGTCAGTGAAAGACAGGCAGCGGCGCGAACCGCTACCTGCCGGCAGTCAGACTATTGACCGCGTGCGCGAATGACGATTGCAGCGACGACGGCGAACAATATGTGGCCGACGAGCGCGACCCATGTAATGCCGGTGAAGCCCAGGAATGCGGGGTTGCCGGCGATCAGATGCGCCATGATGTAGAGCGCGAAAACCCAAAGACCAACGCCGTAAAGGATCGAAGACAGGAGCCATGGCAGCGGCAGGATGCGCTCGACGATCGGACGCCAGATGAACATGTAGCCGAACGGATAGGCGAACAAGCCGGCGACATAGTGCAAAAGATGGCCGCCCGGCGTATATGGCTGACCGAACACAACGCCCCATGTCTGTGTTGCAAGCGGTACGGGGGCAAGACCGGCAAAACCGAGCATCGGCGAGATGGCCTGACCAAACAGGTCGAAAAACACGGTGGCGATGGCGCCGGATACCAGGATGGTAACAAATGTGTAAGTGGACAGGCTCGGCGCGCTAGCCGAATGCGCTGCGGGGGCGGATGCCATAGTCATTGAAATCTCCCTTGTAAATATGCGTCGGCACATGGCGGCCACGCCCGTGCTGATCCTGTGACAAGAGCAAAATGTCGCATATGTCGGCAACGTGCAAATAAAAGCACGCTCACTTTTTGTGCAGAAATCTGCGCAAAGTTTCACAACGGAGTGATCAAGGAGCCTGGAAGAATGTCATTAGCGCGTGGGATTTTTTGGTTGGACTTAGCTGCGGCGCCCTATCTCTTTATCCAGGCATCGGGTTTATCCGAAAAACGGTGCCCACTTTTCGGCCCGATGCTGTAACTGCAAAGTTTGCCGATTTATGCTTCGAGGCCGTGTTCCTGTAGATCCAGAATATGACCGGCAAGATAGAGCGATCCTGTTATCAGGATTCGGACGGGATCTTCAGCTTCCTGAGAGCAAAGCTCAAGCGCATCTTCAATGGAATTGGCGGGTTCGGCGACAAACCCCTTGTGACGGGCAATCGCGCATAGCTCGTCAGATGTATAGGCATTGGGCTGATCGGGAATGGCGACGGTCACGATATAGCTCACCAGATTTTCGAAATAGTCCAGAAAATGCGAGGCATCCTTTGTGGACATCATACCGACGATCAGGAAGAGGGGGCGGGGCACGCGGTCCTCAAGATCGGCCATCGATTGGGAGAGCACCTCGGCCGCGCCCGGATTATGCCCCCCATCAAGCCAGATTTCGGAGCAGAGCGGTGCATATTCGTGCAATGGCCCCTGGCTGAGCATTTCCAGCCGACCCGGCCAGCAGACTTTTGCAAGCCCTTGTTCGAGATGGCTTTCATCAATCTCGACATTGTCGAGCGCGCGCGCTATTGCGATTGCCGTACCCGCATTGCCGATCTGGTGGTTGCCGTTCAGGCGCGGTAGTGGCAGGTCGACAAGCTCGTGCCCATCCTGGAAGACCAGCCGTCCGTGCTGTTCATACACGTCCCATTGCTGACCGGCTGCGATCAGCGGCGCTTTGACCTCATACGCCTTTTGCTCGATAACGGCCAGGACGTCATCCGGCTGCGCCGCGACGATGCAAGGCGAGCCGCTCTTGAGGATGCCAGCCTTTTCGCCCGCTATGACCGATGTGGTTTCACCGAGAAAGTTCGTATGGTCGATCGAAATCGGTGTGATTGCGGTCAGTTTTGGATGTTCGATCACATTCGTTGCATCGAGCCGTCCGCCGAGCCCCGTTTCGAGCAGGACGAAGTCCGCCGGTTTTTCGGCGAAAGCCAGAAAAGCGGCGGCGGTGGTGATCTCGAAAAAGGTTATCGGCTCGCCATCATTGGCGGCTTCGGCGCGCGTCAGCACGTCCATCAGATCGTGATCGCTGATTGGCTCCGCGCCAGTCTTCCCGGCAAGCTGGATCCGCTCGTTGAAGCGGCGCAAATGCGGGGAGGTGAAGACATGGACGCGCTGCCCCGCTGCTTCCAGGATCGCCCGCAGATAAGCAATAACGGAGCCCTTGCCGTTGGTGCCGGCGACATGAATGACGGAGGGCAGCGACTTATGCGGATCGCCAAGTGCTTCAAGCAATCGATTGATGCGCCCCAGCGATAGGTCGATGACTTTAGGATGCAGCCGCTCAAAACGGTTCAGAATATCGGTAAGAGCGGCCTGGGAAGCGGTCATAAAACGTCTGTCTCTGTCGGTATGGTATTTTGGGAAGCGGCAAAACCGGGCTGCGAGTAATGTTCAGCGAAGGCTATTCCGCCGCTGCTTTCTCAAGCGGTATCGTTGTAGGATTCACCGGTTTTTCGCCCGTATCGCCGGATTTCTTTTCCTCTTCGGAAGGGGCCGGATTGTCGGTAACCACCTTCATTTTAGCAGCTACGGGCTGTTCAGGCAGTTTTTTCTGAGGCGTTTTGCGGACCTGAACGCGTCGTTTGAGTTCGCGGCGTTCCATGAACAGGCTGCTGAGCCTGCTCAGTGTCTCGCGAAGCTGATGGCGGTGCACAACGGCGTCGACCATGCCGTGTTCCATCAGATATTCAGCGCGCTGGAAGCCATCAGGCAGCTTTTCGCGAATCGTCTGCTCAATAACGCGCGGACCGGCAAAGCATATCAAAGCGCCGGGTTCGGCCAGGTGGACGTCGCCGAGCATGGCGTAGGACGCCGTCACCCCGCCGGTTGTAGGATGGGTGAGCACGACCATGTAAGGCAGTTTAGCCTCGCGCAGGCGCTGGACGGCGACCGTGGTGCGTGGCATCTGCATCAGCGAGAACATGCCCTCCTGCATGCGTGCTCCGCCCGATGCGGCGAAAAGGATATAGGGCGTCTCGCGCTTGACCGCCTCAAGCATCGAGGCAATGATCATTTCACCGGCAGCCATGCCGAGTGAGCCACCCATGAAACCGAAATCCTGGACAGCTGCAATGACGTCCTGTCCTTCCAGGCTGCCAACCCCTGCAATGACCGCGTCGTCGAGGCTGGTCTTGGTCTTGGCGTCCTTCAGGCGATCGGTGTAACGGCGCTCGTCACGGAATTTGAGCGGATCAAGCGGGACCTCGACATGATCCAGCTTCTCGAATTTGCCCTCGTCGAAAAATGAAGCGAGGCGAAGCTGCGCCGACATGCGCATATGATAGTCGGAGCCAGGAATGACGAACTGGTTGGCCTCGACATCCTTGTGAAAGACCATCTGCCCCGTTTCGGGACATTTAATCCACAGGTTTTCCGGCACGTCCCGCTTCTGGAGCAGGCCGCGGATTTTAGGGCGGACAACGCTGTTGATCCAGTTCACTTTCCTGCGACGCCTCTTAAGCTGGAGCCGACCGGCCGGATCCCTGGGGCTGCGCTGTAAATGGGCGCTGCGCCAATCCGGCTGCGAGCTCTGAAACCAGTGATGTTACGCTATTGATCGTACTAGCAGTCCCGTTACCAGTTTCGTCTAGATTCTCTTCAATTGCGTTAACCAACGCTGAGCCTACCACCACTCCGTCGGCATAGGCTCCGATTGCTTCTACCTGCTCCGCCGTTTTTACGCCAAACCCCACGCATACCGGCAAATCCGTATGTCCCTTTATGCGCAGGACATTTTGGCGAACCTTGCCAATATCGGGCGCTCGTGTTCCCGTAATCCCTGCAATCGAGACATAATAGACGAACCCGGCTGTATTGGCGAGAACCGCAGGAAGACGCTTCTCATCTGTCGTTGGCGTTGCAAGACGGATGAAATTCAGACCCGCGTCCAATGCGGGCAAGCATAGTTCACGATCAAGCTCCGGCGGTACGTCTACAATGATAAGTCCGTCCACGCCAGCTTTGATCGCATCCGCCAGGAAGCGTTCATTGCCATAGTTGTAGATGGGATTGTAGTAGCCCATCAGAACGATCGGCGTTTCATGATCTTTTGCACGGAAGCCACGAACAAGATCAAGCGTTTTGGCCATCGTCTGCCCGTTTTTCAGCGCACGCAGGGATGAGCGCTGAATGGCCGGCCCGTCTGCCATCGGATCGGTAAAGGGCATGCCGAGTTCTATGATGTCCGCGCCCGCTCCGGGTAGGGCGCGTGCCAGATCGAGCGACGTTTGAAAATCCGGGTCTCCAGCAGTGATAAAAGTCACAAGCGCCGGGCGGCTTTCCTCATGTCGCAGACGGGCAAATGTTCGCTCTATTCTTTTTAGTTCAGGCACTTAACTCTCCCAGAGCGTTCAGATTAGCCTACAGATCAACACCGAGATGCTCGGCAACCGCGAACACGTCCTTGTCGCCTCTACCGCACATGTTCATGACAAGAAGATGGTCTTGCGGCAGCTCCGGGGCAAGTTTTGACACGAAAGCAAGCGCATGCGAAGGCTCAAGAGCAGGGATAATGCCCTCGATTCTGGTGCAAAGCTGGAATGCGTCCAGCGCCTCCCTGTCCGTCGCCGATACGTAATTGACCCGTCCGCTATCACGCAACCAGGCATGTTCCGGCCCGACGCCCGGATAGTCAAGACCGGCCGAAATCGAGTGGCCTTCGAGAATCTGGCCGTCCGAATCCTGCAACAGATAGG
>JAHQVI010000135.1 GCA_019634405.1 Hyphomicrobiales bacterium | reverse complement strand
AGCGCGTCCGAAAAGCCTTTCGCCTCGGCTTTGTGCTTCTCGATCGTGCAGATCATGTAAAGCCCCGTCGCCTTCGATTTGGATGGCGCGGTGCGTGGATCCGGGCGGCAGTAGTCAGCCATGCAGAGCTTGATGCCTTTCAGCCGCTCTTCCCGGGCAAAATAAGCCCCCCAATACCAGGAGGCGATGGCAAGATGGATCGTATTCCTCTGTGCAGAAACGCCCATCATTTCGGAGCCGCGCCACGCGATCGGGCGAACATAGCCGTCAACGATATTGTTCACGCGGATTGAATCGCGGCAGGCCTGATCGATTTCGGCGACCGAATAGGGTATTTCGAAACCAAGCAGCTTTGCCGATTCATGCAAGCGTTCGGTATGCTCCGTCAGTTTGAATATTTCGCCGCCATAGGCGCGTTCGCCTTCGAAGACGGCGCTCGCGTAGTGCATGCCATGTGAGAGCACATGCAGCTTCGCTTCCCGCCACGGGACCATCTCGCCGTCGAACCAGATATAACCATCGCGTTGATCATAAGGGGCAAGCGCCATAATTTCCTCCAGCAGAAATGCCGATATCCTGAAGTCATGGGCAAAACTGCCATGAAATCAATGATACTCTCGCGTTTTCGCGCAAGTTTTGTAAATAAGTTTAGTCGAGACAAGAGTAAGCGTCGAATTCCTATCAGACAAGAAAATATATGTCAACAATGCTGACGTATCGATGATATGCAAAAATCGACCTTGAAGACTGCCGTTCCTGATGCAAACGAAAACGCGCCCGACCGGGACGTTCTGTGGTACGCGGAAGCTCTGTTTTTCGCCTATCGGGAATTTACCGGCGAACCCGATCGCATTCTGACCGATCTGGAATTTGGCCGAGCGCATCACAGAGTCCTGTTTTTCGTCAGCCGCTATCCGGCGCTGCGCGTCGCCGATCTGCTCGGCATATTGCAGATCACCAAACAAAGCCTGTCCAGGGTATTGCGTGAGCTCATCAAGGAAGGGTATGTGCGTCAGGAAGCAGGACCAAGCGACCGCCGGGAAAGGCTGCTTTTCGTGACGGAAAAAGGCGCCGTTCTTGTCGAGCGCCTTGCGGCCTTGCAGATTGCACGGATCGAAGACGGGCTAAAGGCCGCCGGGGTTGAAGGTCGCGCCGCTGTTGCGCGCTTTCTGGACGCAATGATTGGCAATAGCCGCTATTTGCCCCATAACCGGGGTGACCAGTCCGTGATTGATAGCGATACGCCGATAGAGGAAAAATGAACGATCAGGTGAGTTCAGTAAATAGCCCCTCAAGCCTGCCCGATGACGCGCAGCACATTCTCGTTGTAGATGACGATCAGCGCATCCGCGACCTGATCTCGCGTTTTCTCAATGAGAACGGTTACCGTGTAACGGCGGCGGAAGATGCGGCCATGGCGCGCGTCAAGCTGGGTGGCTTCAGCTTCGACTTGATCATTCTTGATGTAATGATGCCGGGAGAAACCGGATTTGCCTTTGCCGAGGATCTGCGGCGCACCTCACAAGTGCCCATTTTGATGCTTACAGCAAGAACGGAGCCGGAAGATCGTATTGCGGGTCTCGAAATCGGCGTGGACGACTATCTGGCCAAGCCGTTCGAGCCGCGCGAATTGCTGCTGAGGATGAAGAACATCATCGACCGGCGGGTCGAGGTTGCGAAGGGACCGGATGAAGTGGCGTTCGGACCGTTTAAATTTTTCCCCGTTCGCGGCGAATTGCGAATGGATGGCGAGCCGGTGAAGTTGACGGAAATCGAGCGCAACCTGTTGCGCCATTTCGCGCTCCATCCGGGCGCCGCTGTTGAGAGAGAGGAGCTTGCGCGCCTGTCCGGCCACGACAGTGAGCGCGCAGTCGACGTGCAGATCAACCGATTGCGGCGGAAGATCGAGACGGACCCGGCCAATCCGGCCTATTTACAAACCGTTCGGGGGCGCGGTTACATCTTTTACATGGATTAATGGCAACGATCCCCGACCAGACGGACAAACCGCTTAAATTCGATCAGAAAGCGCGATTGTTCTTCAAAAAAATCGATCTTTTCGGCATGTCCCTACTGCCGAAAGGTCTTTATGCGCGCGCGCTGATCATCATCATTACGCCGATCGTGATCATGCAATCGATTCTCGTGCTCGTCTTCATGGACCGGCACTGGGAATTCGTGACCCGGCGGCTCTCCAGTGCGACCGTGCAGGATGTCTCGATGCTGATTTCGCTGTACGAGACCTATCCGTTCGACGACGAATATATTCGTCTGACGGATATGGCGCGCCAGGATCTTGGCCTTGTCATTCAGATTTTGCCGGGCGCGACGCTGCCGGAGCCGAAGGAGCGCCCGTTTTTTGGCTTTCTTGACCGCACGCTGTCGAAGACCCTGCGCGCCAAGATCGACAATCCATTCTGGATCGACACAGTTGGCGCATCCCACTTCGTGGATATCCGCATCAAGCTCGATGATGCGGTCATGAAGGTTCTCGCCAGGCGCAGTCATACCTATGCGTCCAACACGCATATCTTCCTGATGTGGATGGGCTCCACGTCTTTGATCCTGTTGGTCGTCGCGATTCTGTTCCTGCGCAACCAGATCCGGCCGATTCTTGCATTGGCGCATGCTGCTGAGGCGTTCGGGCGCGGGCAGCCGGTGCCTGCGGAATTCCGGATCCGAGGTGCACGGGAAGTCAGGCAGGCGTCGGCGGCTTTCATGGAGATGCGCGATCGGATCGAGCGCCATGTCGAACAGCGCACGACGATGCTGGCGGGCGTCAGCCACGATTTGCGCACGGTGTTGACCCGTTTCCGGCTGCAACTCGCCATGCTGGGCGATACGGCGGAGCTGCGTGAACTGGTGTCCGACGTAGACGAAATGCAGCAGATGCTTGAAGATTATCTGGCTTTCTCAAAAGGAGCAGGTGGTGAGGAAGCCACGCACATCGACGTATTCGGGCTGCTGAGCGAAATACGCGACGCCTATTCGGATAGCAGCAAATATGTCGTGATACTGAATGCGCCGAATCAGCATTTCTTCGCCACCATGCGCCGCAACGCCTTCAAGCGGGCAATCACTAATCTGGTGAGCAACGCCACCCGCTTTGGCAAACGAATCCTTATTACGGCTGTGCCATCGCGCCGAAATCTGGTGGTCAGCGTGGAAGATGACGGTCCCGGCATTCCGCCCGAATTGCGCGAGGTCGCTTTCCGTCCCTTCTACAGTCTGGACAAATCTCGCAACCAGAATGTGAAAAGCACCGGGCTGGGGCTGGCCATCACCCGCGACATCATTCGGGCGCATGGCGGCGAGATTCATCTTGGGGAAAGCCGCATGGGCGGGCTGAAAGCCACGATCCGTATGCCATTATAGGCTGAAAGGCTCGCGGGCACCGGAGGCGCGGGGCTATTGGCGGTTTTCAGTGCATTTCGGGCTGAGCATTTTTTTTCGGTCGTACATTCTCGGTGCGCCCCGCCTTGGCGAGGAACGCCAAGCCGTTGATCCAGAATAAGCGATAGCCGGCTAATTCTGCGATTGCGTCATAATTCCAAGGCGATGGCGTTCTGCGGTCTTGGCTTTCACCGCTTTCCTTTCCACGAGAGATTCCCCCTCTTCGGGCTCAAGAAGGAACTGCATGCCGGCGTCAGGGTTGACCAGTATTTCCGGGACGTCGTCCTCATTCCGCTGCGAGGTTGTCGAGCCGAGATTCATGCCGTCTAATCCACTGGTGCCAATCTCGTTTCTCGGTGTTTGCAGGGAATCGGCATTGGTCGCGGTGACCGCCATATCTGTCTCTTGAAGCCGGTTCATGGTCATATCTTTGAAGACGTCGGAGATGCCGTCATTCGCTGGATTGACCTCAGGCCGGTTCTTCAGAACCACGGAGTGGGCGGAGGGGAAAATCGGGGAATAGCTGCTCGCTGTAAACGGGTCGGCGTTTACCAGCGACTTCACATCCTTGATGAGAGTGGCCAGCTTGTTGTTCTGATCAACCACCGATGAATCACCATTCGTGCTGGCGCTGGACAGCGTCTGCGAGACTTCGATCGCTTCGGCAGGCTTGCTCTTAGCATATTGCTGACCAATGCTGGATGCATTTTCATCGGTTGGCAAAGGCTTGGACGCTTTCAGCTCGTCGGCAGCCGTCCGGAACGGCTTGACAATATGGGGCGAGCTTTGCGTATCCGCCTCGGAAACGGTTTCTTCCTGTTGCTCAGCCGCAACCGCATCCGTATCTGTCGCCAAAGCGTCAGGGGTGACGCCATTTGAGCCGTTTTCCTGAGGGATCGCTGATTCCGAAACATTTGCGCCCGTTGTGACGTCATCATCGGCGTTGTCCGGCGCTGGCGCGTTCCCGGTTCCGGATGAAATGACAGCGGCGGTGTCCTGTTTGTCAGTCGCCTCGACTGGTTCTGCGTCTTCCGGTATGGAGGCCGGGGGCAGGATTGGGCCCGAGCCAAGAGACAGGTTTTGCTGAACGGCGTCGGTCAGTTCCTCAAACTGTTTTGCCGGCACAGCAACCTGAGTGGGATCAGGTTCAGCCACTTCACGGTTAGGTGGCGGCGTTAACCGTTCAATGCGCTTGACCGGGGCGTTTTCGACCGTCAGTACCTGCCCGCTGCCGGGCTCGACATCCTCGATCCAGAATGTGTACCAGACCGAGCCAAGAATCCCTGCGGCCAGAATCAGCGATGCAGCCGCGGCGAAGTAGAATTTGAATGCGTAACGGCGGAATTCCTTATTCGCCTCGAATTCGGGCCGGACGTCGCCATCGGCGTCGATCTCTCCCCGGTTATAGCGGTCGCGTTTGACCGGATCGCCAAGGATGCGATAGGCAACCGAGACGCGCTTAAAGCGCTCCTGAGCAACAGCGTCATCCGGATTCAGATCGGGATGAAGCTTTTTGACGAGCGCGCGGAAGGCCGTACGGATTTCATCAAAGGTCGCGTTTTGCTCGACGCCGAGTACTTCGTAAGGATCATGGCTGAGCGGAGAAAGATCGACACGGTTCTCATAGTCCTCGAACAATCCCTCTTCCAACGTCGGAAACCAGTTTTCCGGCGGAAGCAGATAGGCCGGTAGCGCTGTGCTTGGATCGCCATGCGCCTGCGCAATCTGCTCCTGTGTGAGCCCAGTAACATTGACAAGGCTTGCCCCGACAAGGATTGTGCCATTGAGATTGGCACTCGTCAGATCCGAATAGTCGAGAACGGCGTCGGTCAGGTCCGCGCCGGTGAGATCTGCTCCATCAAGCCGGGCTTGCACCAAATCTGTCGCGACCAGATTGGCGCGTACGAGCGAGGCGTCGGTAAGCGTCGAATGCCGCAGAACCATGCCTTGCAGATCGGCGTCGCTCAAATCGATCGGGCCGCCATTGGCAGGCCCAAACTGCCGCTGACTCATCGTCAGTTCGGCATCTCTTAAATCCGGAATGTGATCTGGATCATCCTGTCGCCATGCATTCCAGGCTCTCGGGCCCTGGCTGAGTTTTTCCAAATCTTCGGGATGTGCCACGACCAGAGCTTCCCTAGGAGCAGATATT
>JAHQVI010000134.1 GCA_019634405.1 Hyphomicrobiales bacterium | reverse complement strand
GGGCAGCATGATGAGGAGCGCGATCACGCGCGGCAGGACAAGAACCTCCAAGGGATCCAGACCCAGCGTGCGCATGGCGTCGATCTCTTCGCGGATCTTCATCGAGCCGATCCCTGACCTGCCCAATCTCAATCCAGAATTTACGCGCACGCAGCTTGAGAACCTCCTCCACTATACGCTCGGCTCGGTTGCATCCACGTCAAATAACGGCGCTCTTCTGGCAAACTCGGATATCCAGGCCCTGCTCGCGGAATATGAGGTTGTCATCCAGTCGGGATCATCGGTTGCCAAGCACAGGCAGCATTATGCGGTGCTCAAGGTTCATAGGTCGTGGAACAAGGAGCAGGTCAACCTCAGCAATTCCGAACTGAAGAGCTACCTTGAAGACAAGCTTGGCCGCGAGGTTAGCAGCGGCTATCAGGCGACTTCCTATGTCGGCGAGTTCGAAAAGATTTTCGACGGCAAAGTTGCTGTCACAAAGACACGAAACGCGATTTCAATGAGTTGGAACAAGAAAGCCTGAAACAAGACTTTCGTGGCTGGACACGCCCGATTGCCCGAGCTGGTTGCACGCCCCACAATATCAGGCTGCAGGCGGCATGGAGAGCCTCAGATGAACGCCACTCCTACTGAAGTCTTTCCAGATAGGCGACCGCTGTTGTGGAGCCGAGATCAACGGCCCGCTTATACCATTTTTTCGCCTGATCCGGCTCAGGGTCCACTCCGATCGCACTCATTTTCTGCAATTCAACTGCATCATAGGTGCGAGCAAGCGAAAAAGCGGCATCGGCCCACCCCTTCTCAGCCGCGCGCGTATAGAAAAGCCGTGCAACATTGATATTTCCTTGCTGCATGTTTTCGCTGCCTTTTCGCATCAACAGCAAAATGCTCTCCATGTCCGCTTCCGAAACAACTCGGGGCTTAGGAACGGCAGCGGCGCGATCAGCCGGCACAGCTTCCGTCACGAATGGGGCTCGTTGGGGCGGCGCAGATTCGGGCTTAATCTTATCAGCCGGAGCAAGAGCAGCAGTCTCAACCTGACCGTTTGCCGTTTCGACCGTTGTATTGTCTTCATCGGTCAAAGGCGATATCCGCAATGCCGTCTTCGCTTCCGCCAGGATATCGCCGTCAAGCGTTTTCAAAGATAAGGAAAGACCGTGCTCTTCGGTCGAATTAACCATTCCCACGATCTTCAATTCGCCCAGCTCGGAGACCTTCAAAGCCCAGATGCCGGAATCAAAAAGGCGCCCTGTCGATAAAGCAACGGCCTGCGGCAGACCTTTGATCAGAACGAAGGCCCCCTGCTGCGAGGTAATAACGCGTATAGGAAGTCCCGTTTCGGTTGCGCTCTTAATGGTCATAAGCTTCGGAGCAATGATCTGTGCCTCACTGTCCGTTTGGGAAAATCCGGAGATGCCGCCCGCGAAGACGAGCACCCCGACAACCGTCAGCGACGCAAGAAGCTTAGACAAGTCGCGGCGGAACACCCCTCCCCGCTCCGACCGCTTCAGATCAATTTGCTGGCTTTTCCAGCATCTGTACATTTTCCGTCACCAGCACAAATTAGAATAAAAGAGGAACAGTCTGAAATACGCAAACTGAACTCATTGTCCGTCTTGCTGTTGTCTCCATTTCATAAATTCAGTGAAAAGTTTCTGCTCATCAGCCGTCTCTATCCCAAGCGCGCGAGCCAGTTCCTGCGCCGCAGAATTATTGGCTGGCACAGACGAACCAACACGGGATTCGGTGCTCATCTGATCAAGCTTGCGCTGGGCAGGCGGGAAACGTGTCCATCCGGGTACGCTTGCTCCCAGATTGATGCCTTTCCACTTGGGATGAAACGGGGGCTGCCTCAGGCGATCGAAACGGTCGAAATAATATTCGATAAAATTGGAAACCTTGCGATGGCGCGGTGTTCCTTCCGGCCAATTGTAAACGGCAAGCACAACAGGGATGCCCAGCGATTCAATGATTTCGCCTTCCTTAATCAGCTTAGGGTAATCATCATGAGTCAGCTGCGAAGGAACGTAATAATCGGCGAATTTCTCGGAATAGGGGATAGATATGAACTTGAAGCCTGGCTCAGCCGGCTCAAGGTCGCGGAACAGCGGGTTGGGTTTGCCGCCATTGTGGAAAATCGCAGCGAACTCGCCGGTTTTCATTTTCTCCAGGCCGATTTTATTGTTTACGAAAACAAAATTTGGAGAAACGCCATTGCGCTCGAACACGATCGGGCCTGTCGTCGTCTGGCCTGCGCCCTTGACGTGAAGCCCGACGGTTTTGCCATCCAGATCCTGAATGGAATTGATTTCCGGGCGCACATAGAGATGAGTCTCGCTCACATACATCTGTGAGACGTAATTTAGGCGCTTGTTGATATTGGACACATTACGGCGAACCTTGAACTCCTCGAAAACATCCGTATGCGTAATCGCAAGATCGACGCCCTTGAGATAAAGCAGATCCGTCACATTATTGGTTGCACCGTTCGATACGATGGGAAGCACGCGCAGATTGTCGCCATCGTCAAGAACAGTGGCGAGTTCGGCCGCAAACCGGATGAATGTTCCCGACAGCGATCCGCCGACAATCCCCACCGTCCCGCTATTAACGCGCTCGACGCGTTCGGACTCGCCTACAGACTGTGATGAAGTTTGAGCCTGCGCTGCCATTGGTGAAAAAATGGCGATACTCAACATCCCGACGAAACGGAATGGAATAGAAAAAGCGGTCGATATTCGCATAGCGAAAGCTCCGTCCTAAAAACTCAGTTAAATCGTGAACCACACGGCATGGAAGACGCGGCTGACATCCCTCTATTTCAGACAGCGCGGAAGGCTCGATACTTGTAGAGCTGAGCATTTTTTGGGCCTTCAGCTGACAAATTCAGCGCTCCAGTCATTCGTCCTCAAGTTGTCCTGCCCACCAGCCGACCCGAGGTAGTCACCTGCATAAGCACCAGAACGTTGTATAGTCTTTGGATAAAACGGACAAGTCTTGAAATGTAATAAGTATGCAAGAAACCCGCAAAAGTTTTATTGCATACAATTCATACTTTAACATACGCAACAATATCACAAACATGAATATGATTGCCTTACTCTGACCTTAATATTTCTAAATAATTATTTGAAGAATACTTGAGGCAAGTTACGCAAAAATACGCATTTTGGGATGTATTAAAATTCAATGAAAAAATCTATTTTGCATAAAAATTTTTTATTTTAATATTATGTGTCAAACTGGTACAAAAATACACAAGACACAATAAAATTGGATATTATTTACAGACCATGAGTGACAGCGATATCTTAAAAGGCTGCTGACTAAAAAAAATACTGATTACTATAAAATTTAGATCGGCAATAGCGAGAGATAACATGTCATTTCCACTCAAAAATGATTTGCTGGCATGTTGCATTACACGCGTTTTTTGAATGCAAACGCGCGGTTTTTTACATTTGAAAATTGATGACGATGGTACACATCAATCGAACCACCAGAGATATCCCCGTCATATTCGGACATTGCATAAGTTATGTCATCTTCCGCCAAACAAGACCGGTAGATACGCCGATTGTCGATCGCAATGAGGTGTCCACGGACAATCGAAAAGCAATCCATTAAAATAACGTGAATATGTTTATTTGATATTATCAAATCCTATTCGATGATAGCAAAAATGCTTTGACGTTCAGGCTTTTTCATGCTCCAAATTTGAGTCAGATTGCGTGTGTCAATATTCTATATGCGATTTGGTGGCGCTTTGATTGATGGTAGTATCTGAAATTGTCTTTGAAGATCCCGCATCGGAGGTGATGGTTTCGGACACGGAACAGACGACCAAGCAGCCCCGCACCATCCAGTCTCTGGAACGCGCACTTAATCTCGTCGATATTTTGGCGCTGTCGCAGTCGGAACTCGCTCTCAACGAGCTTGCTTCCCGAGCCGCGCTGAATGTATCTACCTGTCATCACCTGCTTGCGACGCTGGTCAAACGCGGATATGTCGGCCAGAATCCGCGCACGCGCGGCTATTATCTCGGCAGCCGCATTACGGAACTTTCAAACGCCCGAATCAAACAATTCAACCTGATTGAAATTGCGATGCCGGCGCTCAAGCGGCTGAATGAAGACACACGCGAGACAGTTTTGCTGTCCGCTCTTCAGGGACATATGTTCGTCACCCTTGCGAAATTAGGATCGCAGATGCCAGTCGGCGTCGGCTCCGAAGAGTATGGACAGTCCGGCGGCGCTCATGCGACAGGAACAGGCAAAGCTATTCTCGCCTGGCTCCCAGACGCCGAGATTGCGCGGACGATTGCGCATGCGGGATTGCCTCTGTTTACGGAGCGCACCATCGGTACGCTAGCAGAACTTATTGAGGAATTCCGTCACGTTCGCCGAAACGGCTACGCGATTGACGACGAAGAGTTCCAGCATGGCGTCGTCGGCGTCGGTGCTGCCATCCGAAATATGACGGGAGCCGTTATTGGCGCTGTGAGTTGCCTGCTGCCGAAAATGAGGGCCGATGATGATTACACGGCTCGTATCATAAGCCAGGTCACGACTTGCGCGACCGCCATATCCGATCGGCTCGGCGGTACGGAACCTGAAAAGATGGGGCAATAGAAAAGCTGAAAACTTTACGGGAGGAGTTCACAATACCTAATTAAACAATGTTTAGAGTTTAAAATACACCGTATTGCATGCGTATCGATGCCAAAATGCATTACAATTAGAAGCATTCGACATTACAGATGATTGCAAGGCGTAATTTCTGCAACAAAAGATAATCACACACTCAAATAAATTAATACCAATTACATTACTAAGCTTTTGAAAAACATTGCTATATTTATTTCCAAACAAAAATTAACTGGACCATGTGAGAAAAATCACTTAGGTTTTCACGAATTTCGTAACTTGCACGCAAGGAGGAGAGCGGAATGATACTTAAGAGTTTGAGTTTGGCGACAGCCGGGGCCGCCATGATGGCTTTCACCATGGGCGTATCGGCCGAAAAAACCTATGCCGAATTTCCTGAAAAACCTGTTGAAATGACCATCCTGTTCGGCAGTACGGCGAACACAATCGGACAGCTTCTTGCCGATCTTATGTCCAAGAACATGGCTCAGCCTGTCGTGCCGGTCAACCGCGCAGGTGGCGGCGGCGCTGTCGGTTACAAGCATGTTCATTCGACGGCTGCTGACGGTTACAATATTGTCTGGAATTCCAATTCCATCAGCACCTCCCACTATGGGGGCAATATCGAGTTTGATTACAAGGCTTTCGTTCCGATCGCCCGCATTTCAACCGAAGTTCCTGCTCTCGCAATACGCACAGAGTCCGGCTGGAACTCGCTGGGCGAAATGATCGAAGCCGTCAAAAGCTCCGACGAAAAGCTCAAAGTGGGTATCTCTGGTAAAGGCTCATTTACGCATCTGACATCGGTAGCCGTGTTCGATGCTGCAGGTATTGGCGATAAAGTTCTCTACGTTCCTTACGACCGTGGCCGTGCACCGGCCGAATTGCTCGGCGGCCGTATTGACGCTGCGCTTCAGTGGCCTGGTCAGTTTGTATCCCATGTCGAAGCCGGCACGCTCAAGGTCGTAGCCGTGACAAGCGGCGATCGCATCAAGCTGCTTCCCGACGTTCCTACAGCCAAGGAACAAGGCGTTGACGTCAACATCACGATGTGGCGCGGCCTGGCGGCCCCTGAGGGAACTCCGGCTGAAGCTGTCAAAGCGCTTGAGGAAGCCGCCAAGAAAGCAGCCGAGTCGAAGGAGTTCATCGAAGCTTCCGACAAGATCGGCTTTACGCCTGCGTTCCTCACCAGCCAAGAGTTCGGTGACCTTATCGCCTCAGACGACGCAAAGATTTCCAAGCTCATGGATGACTTGGGTCTGAAAAAGTAAGAACGAAAGAGTAAGCTGGCAATGAAAGCACGACCAACAGATCTGATCGCTGCAAGCATATTGCTGGCTTTCGCTATTGCGTGGTCGGTGATCGTCTACCAGACAATCCCGGCCACCGCTGACGCCATCGGCCCGCGTGATTTTCCCTTACTGCTGGGAATTATCCTGATCGTTCTGTCTGCGCTTTACTTGTTGAACGCGCTTCGGTCAGGTCAGGCAGCTGAGGGTATGGACGAGGAAACAGCGGAAAACGATCCGGAATATAAGGATGGCGGCAAATTCGCGATTGCGATATTCCTTCTCATTATCCTTTACGGTTTCCTGATTGAGCGCACCGGCTTTCTGCTCGCAACACCGATCGTCATTATTCTGACGCTTGCCGGACTGCTGCGTATCCGCAATCCCATGCTCATCCTTGCCCTTGCCGTCGGCATCACGCTTGGCTGCTGGGTCGTATTCAATAAAGCACTTGGGATCTACATGCCTCCGGGCAGTTGGATCTCGCTTGTCTGACTTGTCTGATGGGAGTTGCGTATGGACGCGCTGCTGACGGCGGCCCAGGTTGCCTTGACGCCCGAAAACCTTCTTGCCGTTTCCGCTGGAACAATTTTCGGACTGATCTTCGGAGCGATACCCGGCCTGACGTTTTCCGTTGCTCTGGCCGTCATCCTGCCTTTCACTTTCGCGCTGGAAGCGCCAACGGCGATCGCACTGCTGATCAGCACCTATATCGGCGGAATGACCGGCGGTACGGTATCGGCCATTCTGCTCGGCATACCCGGCACGCCTTCCGCCGCTGCGACCGTATCCGACGGTCATGCGCTGGCGAAGCAGGGCAAGGCGTCCTTTGCGCTCGGTCTCGCCGTAATCGTCTCCACCTTTGGCGGCCTTTTCAGCCTTGGCATCATGGTCGTGCTTGTCGATCTCGTCGCTCGCATGGCAATCCGCTTCGGACCGGCCGAAATCTTTGCGCTCGTACTGTTCGGCTTTTCGACCATCTGCGCCATGTCGGAAAAATCTCTGATCAAAGGTCTCATAGCCGGCGCGATCGGCCTCATGATCATGACGATCGGACTCGATGAGCTTGAAGGGGCGCAGCGCCTGACATTTGGCGTCACGGAGATGCTCGGGGGCGTCAATCTGCTTGTCGCAATGATCGGCCTGTTCGCCGTCCCGCATATCATCATCATCTTCACCAATTATGCCAATGGCGGCCAGAGGCCGATCGACGCAACAGACGTCAAAGTCGAATTACCGAGATGGCGTGACCTGAAAGAACATTTCTGGCTGATGGTGCGTTGCGCGGGGATGGGAACGGGAATCGGGTCCATTCCAGGAACAGGCGGACCGGTTGCCGCCTTTCTCGCCTATGACCACGCGCGCCGTTTCTCGAAGAAGCCTGAAACGTTCGGCAAGGGCGCTCC
This sequence comes from Hyphomicrobiales bacterium, assembly GCA_019634405.1. Classification (GTDB taxonomy): domain Bacteria; phylum Pseudomonadota; class Alphaproteobacteria; order Rhizobiales; family Rhodomicrobiaceae; genus JAHQVI01. The sequence continues at coordinate 358 of JAHQVI010000134.1, read as the reverse complement.
GGAAGGCGTTATTGCGCCGGAGACCGCAAACAACGCCGTAACCGGGGGTGCAATGATCCCGCTGCTTTCGCTCGGCATTCCAGGGGACCCGGCAACCGCGATCATCCTGTCCGGGCTGCTCATACATGGGCTGGTTCCGGGCCCTATGCTGTTCATGCAGCATGCTGATCAGGTTTATATGGTGTATATGGCGTTTATAATTGCTTATATCGCTGTAACGCTGTTCCAGATCATCGGCATTCGCATTTTCATCCAGGTGCTCCGCATACCCGCGCACTACCTCGCTGTCAGCATCATCATCATGTGCGGGATCGGCGCTTTCTCAATCCGTAACAATGCTTTTGACGTCTACTCGATG
>JAHQVI010000133.1 GCA_019634405.1 Hyphomicrobiales bacterium | reverse complement strand
ATCGACAAAGTTCAGTATGGCCACTTTCTTGAGCCGGGCGACATCGTGCTGACGACCAAGCTGGAAAGTTTCTTTTCCTTTCTGGTCAAGCGGTTCGACAATGCCCGCTTTGCGCATGCCGCGCTGGCTTTCATAACGCCCCGCCATTATGCGGGCGTGGACCGGTCGTTCCTCATCGAGGCCACCTTCAATGGCGTCGATCTGGGCGCATTCTCCGAGATCGTCTCGCCGACCAAGGTCTACAAGGATACGCGTGAAGCGCCGCGTTACATTGTCGGCGTCAAACGGCTGGAGACTGAGTGGTTCAACAATGAAATGCGCCCGATGGTGAGCGGCCGCATGCTGCGTTTCATCAAGGATGACGACTATAATTTCGCGCTGCTCGCGGCGATGGCGGCGGAGCGCTCGAAATTCTTCTTCCGCCTGCGCGACAAGCTGTTTGGCCGTGCGCCGACGATCTCCGAATTTCTCGACAGGGCAAAGCGTTTCGCGCCGGTCGACTTTATTTGTTCGGGTTTTGTTCAGTTTGCCTATGTCGATATGGTGCGGACTGCGGTGGAATCGGGTATGCTGCACCCTCACCAGGCTGAACAGGCGCGCGACGATGTATTCTTTGCAGATTGGGTCAACCCGCAATGTTCAATGGAAGAGCTGATGGCGGTCAAGCCGCGCGAACTTGCCTCGAGCCCCAAACTCAAATGGAAATATCTGATCTATGGCGGCAAGGCGCACAAGGTTTCTTCCGATGAGGAAGTGGAGGAACTGTTCCGCCGGATCAATGTCGATCGCGCCTCCTGGAGCAACGCTTGAATAAATCCGCCTGAATCCTGAAGGCCCATGACAGTTTCAAAAATCTCCACCCTGCGTATCGCGCTCGCTCAGCTTAATCCGACGGTCGGCGATATTGATGGCAATGCTGCAATGGCGCGCAAGGCGAGAGCCGAGGCGGCGGCGCTGAACGCCGATCTTGTCGTCTATCCCGAGCTGTTCATCACAGGCTATCCGCCTGAAGATCTGGTGCTGAAGCCAGCCTTCGTCCAAGCCTCGAAACAGGTCGTCGAGGCCTTGGCGGAGGAAACCGGCGACGGCGGGCCCGCATTGCTGATCGGCACGCCCTGGCCCGGCGAGGATGGCGGCTTGCCCTATAATTCGGTCGCGCTTCTCGATGGTGGCGTTATCTCGGATATCCGTCACAAGGCGGATCTGCCGAATTACGGCGTATTCGACGAAAAGCGCGTCTTCCGGTCGGGCCCCATGCCGGGGCCGGTGAATTTCCGAGATGTGCGTCTGGGCGTACCGATTTGCGAGGATATGTGGACCGAGGATGTCTGCGAATGTCTTGCCGAAACCGGCGCGGAGCTGCTGCTGGTTCCGAACGGTTCGCCCTTCACACGCGAAAAGCATGAAATACGCATGGGCCACGCCGTTTCGCGTGTGACCGAGACCAGCCTGCCGCTCATCTATGTCAATCAGGTCGGCGGTCAGGACGAACTCGCCTTCGACGGCGCGTCTTTCATTCTCAATCAGGGCGGCGCTCTGGCCGTTCAGATGCCGGCCTGGAACGAAGCGCTGACGATCTCCGAATGGACCCGCGGCGACGATGGCTGGCGTTGTGCAACCGGCGAGCGGGCGCTTTTGGAAGAGGGGCATGACGCGGTCTATCTGGCGTGCATGACGGGCTTGCGCGATTACGTCAACAAGGCAGGGTTCCCCGGCGTCGTGCTGGGGTTATCCGGCGGCATTGACTCCGCGCTGACCGCCGCGATCGCTGTCGATGCGCTCGGAGCCGACCGGGTGCATTGCGTGATGCTGCCCTACCGCTACACCTCGAACGAGTCGATGAGCGATGCCGCGGCTTGCGCCGAAGCGCTTGGCGTGCGGTACGACACCATCCCGATTTCCGATCCCGTGGAAGGTTTTACCGAAAGCCTGCGTTCCGTCTTTACAGGCAAGGCGGCGGACATTACCGAGGAGAATCTGCAATCCCGCACGCGCGGAACTTTGCTGATGGCGATCTCCAACAAGTTCGGATCGATGCTTGTGACGACCGGCAACAAATCTGAGGTTTCGGTCGGTTACGCTACGCTTTACGGCGATATGAATGGCGGGTTCAATCCAATCAAGGATCTTTACAAGACCCAGGTCTATGACCTGTCGCGCCACAGGAACGGCCGGCGGTCGAAAGGCGCGCTCGGCCCGGAAGGCGTGGTGATCCCGGAGAACATCATCAATAAGGCGCCAACGGCGGAGCTGCGTGACAATCAGACCGACCAGGATTCGCTGCCGCCCTATGATGCGCTCGACGATATTCTGGAGTGTCTCGTCGATCATGAAACGCCGCTTGCCGATATTGTGGCGCGGGGCCATTCTGCCGAGATCGTCAAGAAGGTCGAACGACTGCTTTATCTGGCGGAGTACAAACGGCGCCAGTCCGCACCCGGCGTGAAAATTACCAGCCGCAATTTTGGCCGTGATCGCCGCTATCCGATTACGAACAAGTTCCGTGAGACACTATGAAACCCGTCGTCCGATTTGCGCCAAGTCCGACTGGCCGCCTTCACATCGGCAATTTGCGGCCCGCGCTGCTGAACTGGCTCTTTGCCCAGCGCGAAGCGGGCGAGTTCATTCTGCGTTTCGACGATACCGACCGCGAACGCTCGCGCGAGGAATTCGTCGATGGCATACGTGAGGATTTGCGCTGGCTTGGCCTCAATTGGGATCAGGAAGTTCGGCAGTCGGCGCGGTTTGCGCGTTACGACGCCGTGGTCGAGTTGCTCAAGGATAGCGGGCGTCTCTATCCATGCTACGAGACGCCGGAGGAGCTGGAGCGCCGCCGCAAACGCCAATTGGCGCGCGGCATGCCGCCGGTCTATGATCGCGCAGCCCTGAAACTGACGGATGAGCAACGCAAGGCGCTGGAGGCGGAGGGGCACAAGCCGCATTGGCGTTTCATGCTGGAGGACCGTTCCGTTTCATGGGACGATCTCATTCGCGGCGAGCAGACGATTGCTGCGTCCTCTTTGTCCGACTCGGTTCTGATCCGCGCAGACGGAACCTATCTTTATACGTTGACAAGCATCGTTGACGACGCGGATTACGGCATAACCCATATTATCCGCGGCGAGGATCACGTTGCGAATACCGGCGTGCAGATCCAGCTTTTTGATGCGATCGGCTTTTCGCCGCCGGTATTTGCCCATCACAACCTGCTAATTGGCGCGGAAGGGCAGGCGCTATCGAAGCGGCTCGGCTCTCTGTCAATCCAGTCATTTCGTGACGCGGGACTGGAGCCCATCGCGGTGCTGTCTCATTCGGCGACGATAGGGACAGCGAACCCGGTTGCCCCGTATAAGAGTTTAGACGCACTTGCGGGGCTGTTTGATTTCTCCAAATTATCCAGAGCGCCTGCGCGTTTTGACCTGGAGGAATTGAAGGCGCTCAACGCGAAAGCGCTCCAGGAGATGGAGTATCATGAAGCTGAGCCGAAATTGCGCGATATGGGCGTCGAAGCTGGTGCGGATTTCTGGGAAACCGTGCGTCCGAACCTTTCGGTGTTTAGCGAAGTGAGCGAGTGGTGGAGCGTGGTCGCTGGCCCGGTGACGCCGAAGATCGAGGACAAGAGCTTCATTGCCACGGCCGCGGATTTGTTACCGCCTGAACCTTGGACCGATGAAACATGGACCGAGTGGACGGGCGCGCTCAAGCAGCGGACCGGGGCGAAAGGTAAAGCATTATTTCAACCTTTGCGTCTGGCGCTGACCGGACAGGGGCATGGCCCCGAATTGAAACGGCTGTTACCGCTGATCGGACGCCAAAAAGCGCTTACGCGACTCCAGGGCAAAACAGCATAGCGGTCGCAGAAATGGAGACACCACAGAATGTGTTCTGCTATAATATATGCGCAATATGTTGAATTAATGAATTCGACAGGACAAACCCTGTATTGTAGGGTACAATCTTTCCGTTTCTAATGCACATAAAACGTGCAAATCTGCACGCCGGGTCAGGCAGGAAGCTTATGTGTTCAGAAGCGGCAAGGTCAGGCATGAAGAACAGACTTAAAACGGGGGATGTCTTGGTCTGCCTTCGGCGGTTTATATTATATAAATGCAATATTTTTGCTGTTCTTGCTTGTGGCTTGCACGCGGTATCAGCTCAGGATGGTTCCCCCAAAGAACAGGCGACGGTCAATTCTTCGCAGCAATCCACTCAAAAATCCGATCGTTCCGGCCTGACGATGTCGCTGTCTCAGGCGCTGTGGGCGTCTCTTGCCTTTGAAGATAAAGAACAGATCGCGGAGCTGCTGCAAAGCGGTGCTGACGCGAACGCTGTAGAAGAAATATCGTTGATGACACCATTGATGGTGTCGGAGAGAGGCGAGGTCGCCAAACTTCTGCTGGACGCTGGCGCTGACCCGAACAGCAAGGACAAGCTCGGCCGCACAGTGTCTCACCACGCCGTCAAGATGTCGGAAGCGGCCACGGTCGTACGCCTGCTCGGCGAAGCCGGAGCCGATATCGATGTTCCTGCCGCGGGCATTGCAAATATGACCCCGCTTCTTTGCGCGATCGAATATTACATTGAGGATCATGTCCGTGACGAAACCGCCCTCGTCATACGCATGTTGGCTCATCTGGGCGCCGATCTTGAAGCGGTCGATTCCGCTGGCCGCAGCGCGCTTGCCATTGCCGCCGCATTTAACCAGCCGGCCTTGATCCAGTTGCTGATTGATTTGGGCGCGGACCCTCAGCGCGCGACGGCAGATGGAAGAACACCGCTGGACTACGCCCGGGAAGCCAAAGCGGAACAGGCAATACGGATATTGGCGTCCAACCCCTCAAAAAGTCTGAAAGCGAATTAAGGCGCCGTCGCCCGTAGAGCATCCCGCCATGAATCGAACTCAGCAGCGGCGCTCTTTGTAGGAACTCCTGCGCTCTGCCGGGCGTTTCGGGGGCGCAGCGCCCGAGGTGAAACTTGCCGCTCCAGGCGCGGTCGGCCTGACGTCGGGAATTGCATCCACGCAAATTCTCCCCTTTAATCGGATTGATGGACATTCACCGCGCTTTCAGGCGAAGCGGCCCCGGTTCGCTGCCCGGACGGCATGGAAAAACACGAGTCTGAAGCGCCGGATTTTTAACCGGTTACGGGCTGTGGCGCTCTATCGATCTGTTTAAGCATCGGGAATTATCCGAAAGGCAAGCGCCGGTTTTGGACAAAATACACGTTAAAACAAATGGGTAAAGCTGTTGGAATGAGCGTGTATGAACGCAAAAAGGTCTCGCGGATCAAGACATGACACTTCACAGACCGCTCTGTCCCGATGGCCGGGCTGCGCAAGACGAACCGGTATCGGCGCCCTGTGCGGTGGCTTCCAGACCCTATGTGCTTGCGGTGACGATCCTTGCATCCGCGATGGGATTCATTGACGGGACGGTGGTCACGATCGCGCTTCCGGCCATTCAGCAGGAGTTTCAGACCAGCTTTGCAACGTTGCAATGGATCGTGAATATCTACGCGCTGTTGCTTGGAAGCCTGCTTCTGATCGGAGGCAGTGCCGGGGATTTGTTCGGGCGGCGGCGGATATTCCTGACCGGTATCGGAATATTCACGGTTGCGTCCATCGCCTGCGCCCTTGCGCCCAGCGCCGCCTTGCTCATAGCTTCGCGCGCATTGCAGGGCGTCGGCGCCGCTCTGATGATACCCCAGAGCCTTGCAATCATTGCGGCATCTTTCCCAAAGGACGTACGTGGACGTGCAATCGGCATCTGGGCGGGCGCATCGGCAATCACGACCGCGCTGGGACCAGCGCTGGGCGGCTTCCTGATCGACGCATTTGACTGGCGCACTGTGTTCTGGATCAATTTGCCGATCGCGATCGTTGTTCTCTGGCTGACATGGACCCATGTGCCGGAAAGCCGCAACCTGTCACGGGCGGGCGCGCTGGACTGGCTCGGCGGCCTGCTGGCGCTGGTTGGTTTCGGCGCATTGACGCTCGCGCTGACAACGGCATCGGAGATTGCCGAAATGTCAATTTATGTGGTGTTCTGGCTTGCGGTCGGTGCGATCGGTTTGACGGCATTTCTGTATGTCGAACACCGGGCTGCTGATCCGGTCATGCCGCTCTGGCTGTTTCGCAACCCATCATTTTTCGGCGCGAACCTGACGACCCTGTTATTGTACGGATCGTTTTCGGCGGTCTTGTTTCTGCTGCCGTTCGAACTCATCGAACGGCGCGGCTATTCAGCGTCTGAAGTCGGCCTGATTCTGCTGCCGATCGGGCTGGTGATTGGGATCGGTTCACGCATTGCAGGGAAATGGAGCGATCAGGCGGGCCCGCGCGACCCGCTGATCATCGGCTCGCTGACCGTTGCCGCGGCGGCTGGCTATCTCGCGCTGAATGTCGGTGCGTTCTGGCCGGGCGTGTTTGCGCCTGTTTTCGTCATTTCGGCGGGTATGGCGATTGTGGTGGCCCCGCTTACGACCGCGGTCATGAATTCAGTGCCCGATGCTCAATCCGGTGCGGCTTCCGGCGTCAACAACGCCGCCTCAAGGCTGGCCGGTCTTTTCGCGGTCGCCATTGCCGGCTCGGTGGCGGCTGTTATCTACCTCTCGGAGATCGGTCATGCAGCGGGTTCGCTGACCCCGGCGCCACGCTTCGGTATCTTGCCGGATGCCGGTTCAACTGCGCGTCCGGTCATGGAGGCGGCCTTTCTCAGCGCCTATGCCGGCGCGATGCTCATCGCCGCCGGGTTCGGTCTGGCAGCCGCTGCAACTGCCTACGCAACAATCTCAAGGCAGCGCCCCGATTAGAAGCCAGTCCACAGATTATATTGTCCCATCGCACCGCGCGCGCTGAGAGCAATCACCTTGCAGGGCGCGAATTCGGTTGCCTGAACGTGGATAATCTCGACCCCGTATTCGGTTAGGATCTCGCTCACTCTGCCCGTTAGCCGTTCGTTGAAATCGGCGCGGTTCGCCTGGATTTCTTCGAGTGTCCAAAGGCTGACTTCGGCGAAGATCGCTCCCTGTGCGCGTTCCATCACGTCCGAAGCAAGGTCAGCGATCTTTGCAACCGCCGATACGACGTCCGACACCGTATAGGTAACCAACGCCCCGATCATTACGGTCTTCAAATCCTTAGTCATCACAACTTTGGATTGTATGAGCTGTGTTTGCCTCACAGTCATAATGAGTTTGTAGGTTGTGGCGACAGGCCAGTACCAGTGCAGACCCGGACCCCATTCCCGTACGTGGCGTCCACGGACGAAGGCGACGCCCCCATGCGTGGCGGGCACGATCACGAGCCAGGGAAACAGCCTTAAGAGTGTCTGAAAGATCTCGCCGATCCAGCCAAGCGCTCTATCCATCTTAATACCTCCGAACAGGAGTAAACGGTTGCATCAAGGAAACCGTTGATCCCGAATTACTTTTTGCGGTTCCGCTTGGGTCACGCGATGCGCTGGGCCCCCGGGTCCGCATTAGATTGCAGATGCGTTTAACACCGCGATGACGGGTGTGCAGGTCAAGGCAAAAACTCAGTCAATGACGGTTTCTGCAGCGTTATTCGTCACAATGGCGACACCGTACCCATCAAGTTTCAATGTTCCCTCGAACGGTTCGCGGACCACACGTCCGCCTGTCCCCAGATCGATGCGGAGCACCGTGTCCGCGGCCTCAAGTTCCTGATCCCATTCGGGAACCGAAATCGTCCGCGCGCCCGCGCTCGTATTGACGAAAACGCCGCTCGGGCTGACGCCGTCCCGCCATGCCACGACCGCATCGATATCCGGTGCGTCGTCCCGAAATGGCGGAAAACGCAGCCAGTCTCCGTAACGGACATGCTGGGCCAGGATCTGCTTGGCGAGACAAGCCTGTGTCGGGACGCCGTCCATATAGATGATACCGTAAGCGTCATATTCATGCGCCGTCGCGGTCCAGCGCATTTCGATGTCAGCCCCGCCGCGCATGAGACCGATTAGCGCGGAAACATAATAAGCGCCGCCGAACTCGCTCTGATTTAGGCCCAGAGTGTAATATTGCTCATGGTGGGAAATTGCATTCAATTCGCCGCATACGTTGAGAATGTCCCGATCGCGGACGAGCCGCTCGACGCCGCGCGCGCGCGCTTCATAGGTCGGGGCCTGCCCCATGAGCAGGGCTTCGAACACCTTGCCTGTGGGCGGATCGGGGGAATTCCACATATCGACGCCGTTGAGCGAGCCGCTCGGCACTGCGGGCCGCCAATCGGCATATCGGTGCCATGACACAAATCCAACGGATGGTCCGTCGGCTTCGTCGATAAGCCGGGCGATCCAGTCCATCCAGTAGCCGCGATGGGTGCCATCGATTGCGGGCCCGCCGATGCGGGTCTTCCGGCCGTTCAGATGCGGTTCGAGCACCGGCAGGATCGCGGCGGACAATTCGTTATAGATGCGCAGATATTGCTCGAATTTCAGATCGCCGCCGATGATCAGGTTGTTCGGCTCGTTCCAGATGCACCAGTACCAGTCCTTGACCGCCTGACCGCCCCATTGCTCGATACATCCCCAGACGACATCGGTGCAGCGCGCGACGAAATGTTGAATATTGGCGGCATTGTCATATGGTGGAGGAAATTTGCCGAACGTAATCATCGGCACAGCTCCGGCATCGAGCACGCCCTGGACATAGGTCGCGAAGGAGGGCCATTCCTTGACCGGGTCCGGCACGGGTTGATCGAAAACGAAGATGCGCATCACCTGCGTGCCCATGAGTCTGAGCCGCTGCCGGATCGTGTCACTATGCGGCCCTTGCGAGAAGTGCCACCAGCCGTTGATTTCGTTAAAGCCGTAGCGCAGCTTCATGCGCCGTGCATTGGTCGGAGCATTGGTCGCGGGCGATGTTGTACTGATCTCAGTCAAGACCTACTCTTTAATGATCTCAATCAACTCATTGAGACGGGCTTCGGGGCTATGACGGACAGCAAAATCTTCGCGTATCTGCTGAACGATTGCTGCATAATGTTCGGGCCGCTCTACCACATCAAGGATTTTGCCGTCCGGATCATCCTGATCGAGGACGAGCGCGGCCGCCTCTTTTCCATAGACCGTCAGCACATAGTCCGGGTCAAGAATGAAGATCGGGATCGTTCCTGCGGCCGGGGTTTCGAAAGTCCGGCACGTCACCATGCCGAGATGTTCGAAAAGCGGCCGGTACATTACAGGGTTGAACACCGCTTTGCTCATCGTATCGGGCACCTGCGGATAGGGGATCGGCGGCATGGTCTCCACCTGGAGCCGGGCAAGGTAATCGCGATCCACATAGTAATCGTCCTTGATCTCCTGCCATTGGGTCCAGACCGGCGGGTTGTCCCAACCCTCGCCGACGAGGCCGACCCGCCCAATCTTGTCGCGGACCGGTTCAATCGCGTTCAGAACCCGGGACATGCCGCGCCAGCGAAATTTGGTGTGGCCGACATAGATCATGCTGAACTCCTTGTCGGTGAAATCCAGCGGAGTCTCCCAGGTCGGGTCGTAGATGTGGAACAGGAAACTGCGCACATTGGGCCGTACCGGCTTCAATGCAGGCTGGCAGATCTTGTCCGATATGCTGTCGCAAACCGCAAGCCATTCCTGGCTGGCGTCTTCGTCTCGGTGATTATAATCGCCAGCAAACCGAAAGCGTTCATTATAGGCGCCGTCGCAGTCGATCACAACACGCCGCTCGCGCGGCACCGAGCCGATCAGGCGCGCCCAGTCAAGCTGGTCGCCGAATTGAAGCTGGGTCGTCCATTCGACGACAAAAACAACGGCATCCGCGTCTTCGAGACTTTTGGAGTAATTATCCGCAAATTCGTTCGGCGGCCCATAGATCGTCACCTCATGGCCCATCGCTTTCGCCGCACGCGCATAGCCGCGCAGGTCCAGCATGCTGCCGGCGTTTTCATAGCCCCAATAAACGAACACCAGTTTCATGTCTGCCTCGCAGCGTCTTCCCGGTTCTGGCCCGTCAATCCCGCATCGCGGTGATCAGTTCATCCACTCTTCTGTCATAAGAATGATGAACGGCAAGGTGACGCCGTATGTCGGCGACGATCTCGCGGTAGCGATCCGGGCGTTCCAGCGCGTCGGCGATCTTTTCGGCAACGCGCCCCGGGAGCACCAGCTCCCGGCTGGCCGGACCATAGACGGCTTCGGCGTGATCGGCATCAAGCATTAGAAGCGGGATCGTATCGGCATAGAAGATTTCGAAATATTTGAGCGTCAGATGCCGCAGGTGATGCAAAACGGGCCGCTGCGTAAAGATATTGATTTTCGCCGAACTCATCGTCTGGACGACTTCATTATACATTACGGCGTCGGTTGCTTGAATTTTTAGCCGGCGGAAGGTTTCCGGATCGGAGCGGAATGCCGCTTCGGGGCCCGCTTCGGGGCCTTCTGCCGGCGGCTTGTCCCACCACAGGCCGATAAAACCGATCTCGCCGATCCTGTCGCGGATCTGCTCGATGCCGGGAAGTACCTGTTCGGAAATCTCCTTCCAGCGCCACCAATTATGGCCGACATGGAGAATGTCATATTGCTTCGGCGGTGCTGAAGCCTGATCGATCTCCAGCGACGGATCGTAGCCGTAGAAAATCAGCGGCGTGACATTCGGGGCGTCCTGCTTCGCCAGGGTCGGCTTCATGACCCGGTCCGTCAGCGCGTCGTAAAATTCGATCCACTCAGCCTGCTGAGCATCATCCTTATGGTTGTGGTCGTAGTCATCCAGCAGAATACGGGGATTATACATGCCGTCCATGTCGAAGACGGCGCGCGCCTCCCGTGGGAAATGTGCGAGCAGGGCGGCTTCCCTGAGGGGATTGACCCGGTAGAGTTCGGATTCGAACAGATAGAAAACGCGATCGAACTCATTGATATTCGTCGAAAATTTCAACTCCGGCAGCCATGGCAGAGGCGTGCCGTAAAAGGCGACATTGTGGCCATATTTCTGGCCGACCCGCACATAATCGGCAACTGCGTGAGTATTCCCGGCATTGCCGCGGTGCTTCATCACAAAGAGTATGTTCATCCCGTGACCTGCGCCTGACTGCCGCCGTTCATATACTGGCCCAACTCTTCAAGGCGTTTGCCAAAGGAATGATGCCGGGCGAGATAGTCGCGGGTCTTGAGAACGGCGTCCCAATATTTTTCCGGATTTTCGAGCGCATCCGTCATATGGTCCGCAAGGTTCTCGCCGGGCACCAGAGTGACGGCCGCCGGTCCGTAGATCGTCTCGGCGAAATCGCGCGGCAGCATCAGAACGGGCAGGCTATCGGCGTAGAAGGTCTCGAATGTGCGGATCGTCACCATTCCGAGATGGCGGAACAGGGGGCGGTGGATGACGGGGACGAATTTGCCTTTCCCGAGAAGGTCGGTCACGTCGTCAAAGCGGCTGCCATCGTAGACATCGACATTCAGTTCACGGAGAAAATCCGGGTCGGTGTCGATACCTGCGACGCCGTTCTCGATCGCCCATTCCGGCCGCTCGCCCCAGTCCCATCCGATCAGGCATGCCTGACCGACCTTGTCGCGAGCCGGCGCATAGCCTTCCAGAAAACGGCGCATCTGATTCCAGCGCTGCCAGTTGCTGCCGACATAGACGACGCCATAGGGCTTGTCTTCCATGCTTGCCGAGCGCCATGCCGCCGCGGCTTCATCCGCGGATGCGTAATTGCGGTCAACGGCGTCAGGATCATAGCCGTGGAACAGGAAGGATCCGATATCGGAGCGTAGCGGGGTCGGCGTAGGTTGCAAAATCGTGCCGGACACCGCGCGGAAGGCGTCCTCCCATTCCCATCCCAGATGCCCGTCGATCTTTTCCAGATGGTTGAAATCATGCTCAAGGCGGATCGTATCGTTGTAGCGGCCCCAAAGATCGGCCACGATCCGCTTTTCGCGCGGTACGCTATCGAGCAGGCGCGCAAGATGCGGCATGTCGGGGAAGTCCTGATTGACCTGGATGACAAACAGGGCAAGGTCCACGCCGGACGTGTCGGTTGTAAACGTAACGCTCGGCAAATCCTCTTTCGGCGTACCGAAAACGGCAATGTCATGGCCAAGCTTGCGGCCGGCGGCGACATATTTATCGACCGTCGATACGCTGCGCACCCATGGATCTACATATGAGACGATCAGCAGCTTCAATTTGATCCTCCTGAGGCCTGTGGCTTCGGCTGCTTATTGGCGAACACATCTCCGCCCAACCTGATTGTTTCCCTGAGGCCGTCCTCGAAGCTCGTTTTCGGCTCCCATCCAAGAACCGCTCGGGCGCGGTCGATATCGGCCTGAACGCGGCGCTGTTCGCCGGGGCGTCCGGGAGCGCGATGGATCGGGTGCTCGCCCGAGCCATAGGCCTCGATCGCATATTCCGCAAGTTGATTGATCGATGTCGACCGGCCGCTGCCGAGGTTGAAGACGCCGCCCGCGGCTTCAGGCACTGTCAGCGCGCGCACCCATCCCTCGACAATGTCGCCGATATAAACGAAATCGCGTGTCTGTTCGCCGTCGCCAAAAATCGTGATCGGTTCACCGCGTTGAAGCTTGCCAAGGAATATCCCCAAAACGCCCTGATAGGGGTTGTCCCAAGCCTGTCCGGGACCGAACACGCTGAACATTCTGAGCGATGTGACATTGAATGGAAAGTCGAGATCGGGCCTTTCCGCGGTCGAATGTACATAGCGTTCAGCGGCATGCTTGGTGATGCCGTAATAGGAATCCGGCTTGCAAGGGTGGGCTTCCGGCGTCGGCACCGTGTCGCAGTCGCCATATATTGTCATCGAGCTGGCGTAGACGAGTTTGGGTATTTTGTATTTCAGGCATAGCTGCAGGACGTTGAGCGTGCCTTCGGTGTTGGTCCGCAGATCCGCGGCGGGATCGTCGAAAGAGCGAATGATCGATACCTGCCCGGCGATGTGGCACACGGCGTCGAAGCCTTGGGCGAAAACAGGATCGATCTCGTCAATGCGGATAACGTCGGCTCGCGTAAAGGCAACCTCAGATGGCAGACTCTCCCGCTTCCCGTTGGACTCATTATCGACGACGGACACGCTATGGCCGTCAGCCAGCAAACGCCGGATAAGGTGCGAGCCGATAAACCCCGCGCCCCCGGTTACGAGTATTCTCATTGAACGGCCCCTCTAATGCCTCGGAGTGCGACTACGAAATTGGAGTACTTCACATTCATTGATATAGGCAACCCAAACATGGCTTCTATTGCCACAGAGAGAAATATGCGTCTATCTGTATATGGGCGTTTTAGGGAAACACAGGGGTATCTTGATCCACTAACTATCTGATCAAATAACGATTTACTGGTTGCAAGCGATTGTCGGGTACAATTGGCGACATACTTAGTTACATTTTTTTCAAGGCAATGTTCATCTTCAATTCGCAAATATGAGTTTGAGATTGCTTGTGAAAGCGGTGTGGGCTGAGAGTCTGAGGCGTTCTTGTCAGATTTTACGAATATGGGCTGGGGCCAGGTCCGGCGGCGGTACGATAGTGGAGAGAAAATTGCAGACGAAGCGAGTATTGATTACCGGGGGCGCGGGTTTTATCGGTTGCAATGCCGCCCGGTTTTTCAGCACACGGAACTGGAGCGTGACCGTCCTCGACAATCTTTCGAGGCAGGGGACCGACCAGAACCTCAAATGGCTGAGCGACGGCGCGGACTTCGAATTCGAAAAGGTCGATATTCGGGACCGGCCGGCGATTGACCGCGTGCTGTCGCAGGGGCGGTACGATGCGGTAATCCACCTTGCGGCGCAGGTTGCGGTGACGACATCGGTGACAGATCCAAGCACCGATTTCGGCATCAATGCGATGGGCACGTTCAACCTGCTCGACTCCGTCAGGCTTCATAGTCCGGAGGCCGTTTTTCTTTTCGCGTCCACAAACAAGGTTTACGGAAAGATAACCGGGGCCCAGTCCGAGCTTCGCGGCAACCAATATGGCTATACGAACCGGCCTCACGGGATCAGCGAGAACGAGCCGCTGGATTTCCTGTCGCCCTATGGCTGTTCGAAAGGCGCGGCGGACCAGTATGTCCTTGATTTTGCGCGTATCTATGGGATACCTGCTGCATCGTTCCGGCAATCCTGCATTTACGGTCCCCGTCAGTTCGGCGTCGAGGATCAGGGCTGGGTTGCATGGTTCATCATCGCCTCGCTGCTCGGCCGGGACATCACAATCTATGGCGACGGCAAGCAGGTCCGCGACGTCCTTCACGTCGATGATCTGGTGCGCGCCTATGAGGCGGCCATTCTTGCGCCCGACAAGATTGCCGCTCAGTCCTTCAATGTCGGCGGCGGTCCCGATCAGGTCCTGTCCCTGCTCCAGCTTGTCGACATTCTTGAAGAGCGGCTTGGCCACAAGATCCCGCTGAAATGGGATGATTGGCGACCTGGCGATCAGCAGGTTTACATCAGCGACATCAGAAAACTCGATCGCGCGTTGAACTGGAAGCCGTCCATCGACGTCAATACCGGTATCGGGCAGCTTGTCGACTGGGTTGACAGCAATCGCGCCGCTGTCGGGACCATCGGTTCCACATTGCAGGTCCAACCGGCGCAACAGACAGATGAACCCAGCGTCACGGCCGTCTGACAAACGCATATCGTATTTTTACCAGGGCACGATCAGGGACACCATGACCAGAAAATCCATACTCGTAACAGGAGGCGCCGGTTTTCTCGGCTCCCATCTCTGCGGACGCTTGCTTGCCGATGGTCACGACGTGATTTGCGTCGATAACCTGTTTACCGGGAACAAACGCAACATCGATCATCTGATGGCGGAGCCGCGCTTCGAATTTCTGCGCCACGACATAACTTTTCCACTCCACATTGAAGTTGATCAGATTTACAATCTGGCTTGTCCTGCCTCGCCGGTTCATTACCAGCATGACCCCGTGCAGACGACCAAGACCAGCGTTATCGGCGCGATCAACATGCTCGGGCTGGCCAAGCGTCTGAAATGCCCGATCCTGCAGGCGTCGACGTCGGAAATTTACGGCGACCCGACAGTTCATCCGCAGCCGGAGCGCTATTGGGGCAACGTCAATCCCATCGGGCCACGGTCCTGCTATGACGAAGGCAAGCGTTGCGCCGAGACGTTGTTTTTCGACTATCACCGTCAGCACAGGCTCGAAATCAAGGTTGCCCGGATCTTCAATACATACGGGCCGCGCATGCAGCCCAATGACGGGCGCGTCGTTTCCAACTTTATTGTTCAGGCGCTCAGGGGCGACCCCATCACGATTTATGGCGATGGCGGCCAGACGCGCTCCTTCTGCTATGTCGATGACATGATCGAAGGTTTCGTGCGGCTCATGAAAAGTCCCGGCGAGGTAACCGGGCCGATCAATCTGGGCAATCCGAACGAGTTCACGATCCGTGAGCTTGCGGAGCTGGTCATCGAACAGACCGGATCGCGTTCGACGCTGACGTACAAATCTTTGCCTCAGGACGACCCGAGACAGCGTCAGCCCGATATTGCCGCGGCAGGCGAGCATCTTTCATGGGCGCCGAAAACGCAGCTGAATGAAGGTTTGCGGCACACGATCGCATATTTCGATGATCTGTTGTCGGCGTCTGTCCGTGGGATTCCGCTCAATGACAGCGTGATGAACGGACACCAGATTTTGCCGAGAAGCCAGCAATATGGCGTTCCAAAGGAGGCGACCCAGGAAGCCGCAACCGAATAAGACAGGTTTTATGGGACGGTTTCCGAGACAGCGTCGATCGCGACGCCGGGTTTTGCGGGCTCCATACCGCGGGCTTTTGGGCGTTTGCTGGCCGTCACAGCGGGCTGATAACATTGAATTCATATTGCAGAAAGTCGGCGCTACGCTAAATTCCGTGCGTCTGTATTTCCTTACAATTTGAAAGAGTGAGCCGTGAATATACGCCGGGAAAGCCTGTGCAATCTCAGATGGTCGAGGACCGGCTTGACCGCCCT
>JAHQVI010000132.1 GCA_019634405.1 Hyphomicrobiales bacterium | reverse complement strand
GGGGACGGGCTGATCGCCATGGGGATCGGGCAATTCAGCGTCCACAATAAGCGAGCTAATCATCACGGGATCGAGATCGTATTTCAGGCAGAGAAATGGATAGTCAGGGCTCACATCGATGATCTGACCAACCGCGGGAATATCAACCGTGGAAACCAGATATTGATTGCTGTCGTAATGGTGAATCGTTTCACCGGCGATGACGCGTTTGCGGCCTTGCGCAACCATACACACGGAAGGATCGTAAACAGCATGAATCGTATCGATTGGCTGTGAACTTCTCATCAAATAGAGACGGGGGATTGACGTTTTGTAGATGCCGTCCTTCCCGGTGTTTTGTTCAATCAGGCGGGCCAGCAGACGTGTTTCAGTGTTGGTCTGGTAATCGGGCATTGTCTTCACATTCCAGTGCATACAATTTGAAATATCGAAATCATTATAATCATTCTAATTGTTCAAGCCGAAATTAAGAAACGGCTCGTCGTAGGATCAGGCAATAATTTGCGAGTTATAGACTACCCTATGCGCTGCATCCTCAGGCATAGTTCGTTCAGAAGTTGCTTGCGAGATGTCAAATAAGCCCCTGATTTGCTGATTGAACGGGCAAACGTAACGCCGCGCTTTTTCAAAACGATATCAATCTTAAATACATCCGGGAAAGGACCACAGCATGCCTGTATCCCTGACTGTTAACGGCAAGACGCATAGTCTGGACCTTGACGATGATACGCCGCTCCTCTGGGCGATCCGCGATGAAATCGGACTGACAGGCACGAAATTCGGGTGCGGCATCGCGCAATGCGGCGCCTGTACGGTTTTCATCGACGGCAGCGCAACACGATCCTGCGTTACCCCCATAGCCGCTGTTGAGGGGGCAGAAATTGTTACCATTGAAGGCGTCTCCGGCAAGCCCGCCGAAGCCGTGCAGGCGGCATGGAACGCGTTGGATGTACCGCAATGCGGATATTGCCAGTCCGGCCAGATCATGTCGGCCGTCGCCCTGCTAAGCGAAAACGGGAAGCCGACCGATGACGATATCGATCAGGCGATGAACGGCAATCTCTGCCGCTGCGCAACCTATGTCCGTATCCGCGCCGCAATCCACGACGCAGCCAAACGCATGGAGGGCTGATCATGACCCTGCTGGAAACAAATACAAGCCGCCGCTCGTTCCTGAGAGGCGCGGGCGCTGCCGGTCTCGGTCTCGTGATTGGTTTCCGCTTCGAGCCGCATGGCGTCGCCGGACGCGCGGCCGCTCAGAATGCGGATGTTTTTGAACCCAACGCATTCATCCGTATCACGCCGGACAATATTGTAACGATCTTCTGTAAGCATATCGAGTTCGGTCAGGGGCCGTTCACGGGCTTTGCCACGATTATTGCCGACGAGCTTGACGCCAGCCGCGATCAGATCCAGGTGGAGCATGCGCCCGCCGATGCATCCAAATATGCAAATCTCTTCTTCAAGATCCAGGGTACGGGCGGCTCGACCGCGATGGCGAATTCGTGGGATCAGTTGCGCCAGGCCGGGGCGGAAGCCCGGGCAAGGCTCGTTCAGGCCGCCGCCGAGGAATGGGGCGTACCGTCTACCGAAATTACAATAGATGGCGGCGTTCTCAAACACGCCTCAGGCAAGCAAGCCAGTTTCGGCGCACTCTGCCAGAAGGCGGCTATAACCGAACTCAAATCCGCTGCTACGCCGAAAACGCCTGATCAATGGACCTATATCGGCAAGACTTTCCCGAAGGTCGACACCAAGCCGAAAACCAATGGCGAGGCGGTCTTCACGATCGATGTCAAATTACCGGACATGCTGACCTGCGTCATTGCACGGCCACCGCGTTTCGGAGCGACGCCAAAGAGCTTTGATGCCACTGCCGCGCTTGAGGTCAACGGCGTCGCGGAAGTCTTCGCGGTTCCCCACGGCATTGCGGTGCTCGCGAAAGGCTACTGGCAGGCGCGCAAGGGTGCAGATGCGCTTCAGGTCGAATGGGACGAAAGCGCAGCAGAGACGCGTGGCTCCGCCGGGATTATGGCGCATTACAAGGAGCTGGCTGCAAAGACCGGGCAGATTGCGCGCAATGACGGCGATGCGGAGAGCGCGCTGGAAAACGGCGCAACGGTCATTGAGGCGACCTATAGCTTTCCCTATCTTGCCCATGCGCCGCTTGAGCCCAATGATTGCGTTATCCATCGCGACGGCGATGGCGTAGAACTGCTTCTGGGGTCACAGTTGCAGACAATCGACCAGATGACGGTCGCCGCCGTTCTGGGGCTCAAGCCGGAACAGGTCGCGATCAAGACCATGCTTGCCGGCGGCAGTTTCGGAAGGCGGGCGACGCCAGCAAGCGATATGGCCGCGGAGGCCGCCCTTGTGCTGAAGGCTGCAAAGCATCAGGGACCGATCAAGGTTATCTGGAGCCGGGAAGACGATATCAAGGGGGGCTTCTATCGCCCGCTCTTTGTTCACAAATTGCGCGGCGCAGTGGATGGCGAAGGCAATATCGTCTCATGGGACCAGGTGATTGTTGGCCAGTCCTTCGTTTTCGGATCGCCGTTCGAGCAGACCCTCGTCAAGCACGGCATCGACGAGTTGATGGTCGAGGGCGCAAGCAACATGGAATATACGATTCCCAATCTGCGCGTGTCCGTGCATCGCGAGGAAGTGGGCGTGCCGACCTTGTGGTGGCGCTCTGTGGGTCATACGCATACGGCCTACGCTGTGGAAACGTTCCTTGACGAACTTGCCGCGGCGGCAGGCGCGGACGAGCTGGAGCTGCGGCGCAAGCTTTTGGCCAATTCGCCGCGTCATCTCGGCGTGCTTAATCTGGTTGTGGAAAAAGCTGGCTGGGGTTCGCCTGTTGCTGACGGCCGTGCCCGCGGTATTGCTGTGCACAAATCCTTCAATACCTTTGTTGCGCAGATTGCCGAAATCAGCAAGGGCGAGGACGGTCTGCCCAAGCTGGAGAAGGTCTGGTGCGCCGTTGATTGCGGTCAGCCTATCAATCCCGATGTGATCGTCGCGCAGATACAGGGCGGCGTCGGCTATGGTCTGTCCGGTGTCCTCTACGGCGCGATCGACCTTGAGGACGGCCGTGTGGTGCAGTCGAATTTCGATGAATATCGCGCGCTTCGCATCGATGAGATGCCGGAGATCGAGGTGCATATCGTTCCGTCGACTGAGAAACCGACGGGCATCGGGGAACCGGGCGTGCCGCCGATCGGACCGGCTGTCGCCAATGCATGGGCCAAGCTCACGGGACAGCGCGTGAAAGAATTGCCCTTTACGCGCGGTGTCGGCAATGCCTGATCCGAACGTACCGATCCAGCGGTCGCGCCGAGGCAAGCAATGCCCGCCGCGTTGATGGAGTCAAATCATGGCCGAGGCGTTGGTGGCGCCGCCTCGGCGCTTGATCACGGCGACCACTGGAAGCCGTTCCATCCTTATGATTGCAGCACATCTGCCAGCAAATTCGGCGTCGTCGCCGCAATCATCGCCATTACATCTGTTTCAGGCGCGACGACATCGTAATCCTCGTCGATCTGCAAGCACGCGACGCCATGGACAAACGTCCACAAACGCACGGCCAGCGGTTTGGGATCGCCGGTATACTCTTGCGCCGCGCAAAATATGGCGACTTCCTCGATGACATTCGTAAAGCAGTCGGTACCGCTCTTCAGCGCGCGCGCTTCTTGCTTCAGTTCGGGATTACGGCCGAACATCAAGCGAAAAATGTGCTGCTCCGTGACGGCGAACTCGATATAGGCGTGACCCATTGCAACGATGCCGGGCAGGGTTCCGCGCCCGGCTTCCGTCACTCTGGCCTGGAGTTGCTCGGTCATCATCTCGAAGCCGCGGGCGATGAGTATGGCGAGAATTTCGTCGCGGTCACGAAAATGCTTGTAAGGGGCAGCCGTTGAAACTCCGGCGCGCCTGCATGCATCAGCCAGCGAGAAATGCTCGGCTCCCTGTTCGGAAATCACGAGATAGCAGGCGTGAAGAAGCGCTTCCTTCAAATCGCCGTGATGAAAGGCGGTTTTGGTAATCTTGTCTGCTGTGTGCTGGCTCTCTGTTTTCTCTGTCAAATTCGTTCTCCAGACGCGCTGAACGCAAGTTAATGAGATTAACTTTTTAATTGCGCAGCTACGTTTTTCGTATAAGTTAACGCAACTAACTTACGCGACGAAACTGATCGGAGCAATGAGATGCCTCATAACGACAACAGTCTTGAAGGTCCGGCGATCATGACCGGAACCAGACGCGGCCTGTTTCGCCGTATCCTCGTTGCCACGACCGTTCTCATCTCTATCGCAACGATTACCGCATTCATTGCGGTGAGTGTGGCCACGATTCGCACTATAGCCGCTGGTGAACCGGTTCCTGGCATTCAGCCTCCTGTCGCAGTTGAAGTCACGCCAGTTATGATCACGGACAGCTTCTCGACAATGAGAAGATATGTCGGGCGTCTCGAACCTGCCAGAACAACCGATGTTTCATTTGAGGTCGGCGGACTTGTTCAGTCTGTGCTCGTTGATGAGGGCGAGACTGTCGCAAGCGGTCAAACGATCGCCCGTCTCGACATCGCGAAACTGAAATCGACAAGACGCCAGCTGGAGGCGCAGATCACCGAGTTTGCCGCGCGGCGCGGCCTTGCGCAGCTTACGCTTGACCGCCAGTCGAAACTGAACCGGCAAGGCTTTGCATCGCAGGAAAGCCTTGATGAAGCCCGGACGTCCTTTGCGGTCAACAGCGCGGCCATTGAACGGATCAACGCCGAAATCGAGGTATTGGATCTGGACATCGAAAAGTCGGATCTCAAGGCCCCGTTCGCCGGCGTGGTTGCTGCGCGCAGCCTCGATGAAGGCGCGGTCGTCTCACCCGGCAGCCCGATCCTGACGATTCTTGAAACGGCCAATCGTCAGGTTCGGATCGGCCTGCCGCCGGATGTCGCAATGAAACTGAATGTGAACGAGGTCTACGAGCTCACAACGGCGCGCGGCATATTGGGCGCAACGGTTGCAGCCAAGCGTCCTGATCTGCAGACCAGCACGCGCACGGTGACCGTTCTGTTTGATATAGAGGACGGGCCGGCGTCCCCCTTCGGGGACATCGCATCGCTTGCTATCGAGCAGACCGTTGAGATGCGTGGCGCCTGGGTTCCGCTTGCAGCGCTCAAGGAAGGCCGGCGCGGTCTGTGGACCATAATGCTCGCATCCGACGGTGAAGGAGAAACGGTCGCCAAAACCGCATCGGTCGAAGTGCTCCAGATTGACGGTGAACGCGCCTATGTTCGCGGGACATTGAAGACCGGCGACCGGCTGATCTCGTCCGGTACGCACCGCGTGATTGCAGGCCAGCGAATAAGCGCTCTAATGGATGCTCGGAAATGACAACGCTCTTTTATCGGAACAAGCGTCTTTTCGCGCTCGCAATCCTCCTGATGCTGGCGGCCGGATCCTCCGCCATTCTTACGATCGGACGTCAGGAAGATCCCACCATCACCAACCTGTTTGCATCGATCGTGACGCCGTTTCCCGGCGCCGACCCTGCCCGCGTTGAAGCGCTGGTGACCGAAAAGCTCGAAGAGAGATTGCGCGAAATACCTGAGATCAGCGAGATCACGTCGGTCTCGCGGCTAGGCGTATCGGTGGTCCAGGTCGAGTTGTCGCAATTCATTTCGGACGAAGAGATCGAGCAGAGCTGGTCTGAAATACGCGACGCATTGAGCGATGCAGCCCAGAATTTCCCGCCCGGCGTGCCCGAACCGACCTTCGACAATGATCGCGTTGGCGCTTACACGAATATCGTCGCGATCATGGCGGATCCGGATATCGAGCCGGTCCCGGCCATACTGACGCGTTACGCCAAAATGCTTCAGGATCGTCAGCGCGCCCTGTCAGGCACCAAGATCGTCGAACTTTACGGCGACTGGCAGGAAGAAGTGCTGGTGACGATCGATGCGATCGAACTGCTTTCTCTTGGCTTGACCTCCGATGCCATCGCGAATTCGATCTCGCGGGGCGACGCCAAGGTCAGGTCGGGCCAGATCCGCGGTGAGCGCAACGACATTCTGATTGAAGTCGCCGGCGAGTTGAAAGCGCTTGACCGGATCCGCGCCATTCCGATAGCGGAGGGAAGCGACGGTCGCATCGTTCAGGTCGGCGATATTGGCAGGGTCGAGAAGTCGTTCAGGCAGCCGCCGGAGACGCTTTCTCTTATCAATGGCCGCCCTGCGGTTCTTATCGCCGCGCGGATGGAGAAGAATCTTCAAGTTGGCGCATGGGCCGACCGGATCAAGTCCATTCAGCAGGACTTCGCCGCCGAAATGCCGTCCGGACTGGAGCTTCGCCCCATTTTCGATCAAGCGACGTATACGGAGAATCGCCTGACGGGTGTCTTTGAAAACATGGTGATCGGCGTCGTCCTTGTCGTGTTCGTGCTGATATTGTCGCTTGGACTGCGCGCCGCGATCATTGTCGCAATCATCATCCCGTTGTCGGCGATCGTATCGATTTTTGGTCTGCAACTGGCGGGGGTGCCGATTCAGCAAATGTCGTTGACGGGCATGATCGTATCGCTTGGGCTGCTTGTCGACGCCGCCATTGTCATGACCGATGAGGTGCGGAAAAAGCTGCGAATGGGCGCGGAGCGACGCGAGGCGATCCATCTCGCGGTCAAGCGTCTCGCCGCGCCCTTGCTGGCGTCAACGGTGACGACGGTGCTGGCGTTCATGCCCATGGTGCTGCTGCCCGGTCCGGCCGGCGACTTTGTCGGCTCGATTGCAATTGCGGTCATCATCATGCTGGTCGTGTCGTTCGGTCTGGCGCTGACCATCACGCCTGCAATGTCCGGCTGGCTGCTGCGAACCCGCGCGGATGGACAACGCAGCTGGCTGTTGCAGGGGCTGGCGTTCAGGAGCCTAGGCGGGGCGTTTGGCAAATTGATGCGTCTGACCCTGAATTACCCTGCCATTTCGATTTTTGCCGCGCTGTCGCTCCCGATTATCGGGTTTGCGTCCTTCCCGACGCTCAAACCGCAATTCTTCCCGGGCGTTGATCGTGATCAGTTCTACATTCAGGTGGAACTGCCGGAGGGAACGGCGATCGCGCAGACGGAGCGCGTCGCGCTGGATATCGACGCCCTGCTTAAGGACACAAACGGAATAGAGACCGTAAGCTG
>JAHQVI010000131.1 GCA_019634405.1 Hyphomicrobiales bacterium | reverse complement strand
CGGCGCGTGCGAGGCTTCAGCGAAGAGAATTTCGAATTCCAGCAGACTTTCATCTCCGAGACCGGGCGCGATGCCGGGCATGTCTTTTTTGCCCGCAAGGAAGAGCCGCTGAAAATCGGCGATCAGGTCGTGCGTTTCATGGGAGAGGATTCTCCGGAACCGCCAAATCTGCCAAGTTTTGCTCAGCTTGTTGCCGAGAAAGCCGGCATCAGGGCGGAGATACCTGAAACTCCTTATATTTCATGGCTTTTGCCGCCGGCCGGCGATGATCTGTTCACGCTGTTCCGAATTCCGCGTCACCAGCCGGGAAGTTCGCCGGACGTCATCTTGCCGGAAAGCTGGCGCGCCGCGCTAAAGGACAAGATCGTTCTCATCGGCGGCGATTTTGTCGCCCGGGACAAGCATCTGACGCCACTTTCGATTCTCGACGGCGCCCGCCTGCCGGGCGTCATGGTGCATGCCCAGATTCTGGCGCAGCTGATTGACGGACGCGAAATTCGCACGATCGGCTGGACGAGCGAACTGGTGCTGCTGCTCGTGGTCGCCTTTGCCGGCTATTTGTTCAGCCAGCGTTGGCAAATCAAGAAATATGATTGGATCTTGTATTTCGTGGGCATCTTCGCGCTGGGCACACTCGGCATTGTAATGTTCTTTGCCTACAGTCTGATCGTGCCATCCACGACATTGTTTTTTGCCTGGACGTTGGGCGTGACCGGTGGACACTATCTGCCGGATCTTATGAAGGAATCGCGGTAAGCGGGGGGGACGGGAGCGGATCATGACGAAGATCGCCAACGTGAAAACAGCAATAATTCTTGCCATTGCGGCCTGTCTGGTTGCGTCGGCTTCTCCGGCCTTGGCCGAGAGCGAAGTCCTGGAATCCGATATCCCCGGCTATCCTGTCGGAACGACGATCGGCGACGAGACGCGCGTCATCATGCCGGATGAATCAAAGATGCGGATCCTGATCGTCACGACAGGCTCGACCAAGACGCTGCAAGGTCCGTATGAAGGTACGATTCCGAACTATAAGGAAGAACGAAGCTGGTGGGAGCGGATAACGGGCCGCAGCAAGGAAACCGACGCGCCGATCGGAGCGACTCGGGGGATCCTGCCACGCAATAACGACAACGTGCAGCAATAGACATAATTATGGTTTGAAAACAAAGTATTCGGCGAAAGATAAAGACCGGGAGGGATAATTCGCGATGTCGAAAAAACTGTACGGCGCAGCCTTTCTCCTGTTTGCCGCTTTCATTCCTGCGGCGGCCAATGCGCAGCAATGCGAAGATAGCCGGGGCTTCAAGAGCTGGCTTGGGGATATGGAACAGGCCGCAACCTCCGCAGGCGTTTCCGAGCCCACTGCGTCGCGGATTTTGAACAGCGTCAGCTATGACCGTTCGATTATCCGCCGCGACCGATCACGCGCTGTCTTCGCCCAGAGCTTTCTGAAATTTTCCGGCCGCATGATTTCCGCGAACCGCATGAAGGTTGGCGCGGCGCGCTTGAAGAAATATGCGAAGCTGTTCAACCAGATCGAGCGCGAATATGGGGTGCCTGGCCCGGTGATGACAGCCTTCTGGGGGCTGGAGACCGATTTCGGCGCGAATACCGGCGATAGCCCAATTCTTGGCGCGTTGGCGACGCTGGCATATGACTGCCGGCGTTCCGAGATGTTTCAGGAACAGCTCATCGCCGCTATGAAGCTGATCGACCGTGGCGATTTGAGCCGTAAGCAAATGATCGGCGCATGGGCCGGCGAACTGGGACAGACGCAGTTTCTGCCGTCGCACTATCTGGAATTCGGCGTCGATTACGACGGCGACGGCCATGTTGATCTGCGCAAATCCGTGCCGGACGTTATGGCCTCAACCGCCAATCTCATCCGTCATTATGGCTGGCGCGCAGGTGAGCCCTGGCTGCAGGAAGTCAGCGTGCCCGGCGAATTGCCCTGGGAAGAAGCGGATCTAACCATTCGTCATCCGCGGGCGAAATGGGCCGCTTGGGGCGTCCGGATCCGTGGCGGCAAATCGCTACCCGCGGACAACGTCCCGACGGCGCTTATTCTGCCGATGGGCCGCAAGGGACCGGCTTTTCTCGCCTACCCCAATTTTGATGTCTATACGCAGTGGAACCAGTCTTTGATCTATACAACGACTGCCGCCTATTACGCGACGCGGCTGGCTGGCGCTCCCCGTTATGACAGAGGCGAAGCCGGGATTCCCGAATATGATCTCAAAACGACGATCAAGCTTCAGGAACTGCTGTCGCGGGAAGGCTATGACGTCGGTGACATTGACGGGATCATGGGCGCGAAAACGCGCAAGGCGGTCCGGGAAGCGCAGCAGAAATACGGGTTGCCTGCCGATTCCTACCCGACAAATGATCTGTTCAGACGCCTGCGCGGCAGTTAAGCCGCACAGACTGACTATTGTCTGCACCCGTGGCGCATGTTGCGCTTCGGCCTTCCGCCAGGAAATGGGATTTCAGAGCGCCGCAGCGGGTTCCAGCGTATCGTCCGGCGCTCTAGGCGACCTGGCCGGGTACGCTGGCTGGCGTGCCGATATCGTCAATGCGTTTCTGAAGGGCCAGCTTGTCGAGCGAGGCAAGCGGCAGGTTCACAAAGATGCCGATGCGTTGATAGAGCATGCGATGTGCTTCGGCGAAGGCATAGCGCTTCTCCGCTTCAGCGCCTTCCGCTTCGGAGGGATCAGCCAGCCCCCAATGGGCGGTCATCGGCTGTCCGGGCCAGATAGGGCAGACCTCTTCTGCCGCTGAATCGCATACGGTGAAAACGAAATCCATTTCCGGTGCGCCGGGCTGGGCGAATTCATCCCAGCTCTTTGAGCGCAGGGAACTGACGTCGTAATTCTGGTTGCGCAGAAGATCGAGGGCATACGGATTGATTTCTCCGCGCGGCGAACTGCCGGCGCTGAACCCGCGGAATTTGCCGCCGCCCAGCCGATTGACGATGCATTCTCCGATGACGGAACGGGCGGAGTTGTGCGTACACAGAAAAAGCACATTGTAGACTTTATCGCTCATTTTACTTTCTCCTACTGGCACTTAGATGTTTCCCCCAAGATCAGATCACCGCAGAGTTCCGGCCGGCCCTGACAACAATCCTTCGTGAGAAATCCAAGCAGTTCCCTCATAGTCCTGGCGTCGAAGGAGTAGCGGATGAAACGTCCCTCACGCTTTGCCTTGATCAATCCCGCCCGCTCCAGCTCCTTCAGATGAAAGGAAGCGCTCGTTGGGCTGATACCGATCACCTCTCCGATTTCACCCGCCGGAAGGCTGTTAGTGCTTTGCCGGACCAGCAGACGAAAGATCGCGAGCCGGTGTTGCTGCGCCAGCGCGGAGAGCGTGAGAATTGCTTGGTCACTATCCATATTTAAATAGTACAATAATTATTGAAGTGTTGCAATGAGCGATGCTTAACCCGTCCCGCCGCGCAGCGATCGCGGCATGCGATAATGCGGTGTTGGCTTCATCTCGCCTGCAATGGCAAGGAAGCGACGTCAAACGGCGGTGTAATGGCTGGTATTTGCTGGCTGCCGCGGAGGCGCTTGCCGCGCCTCAAAAAAATCAGCGGAGATGAAGAGATTTCGTCAATCCGCTGATTTCACAAACTCAGGACGCCCGGGCAATAGTTACGATGTCCTGCGCATTTTGATCCCGTCATTCACACCGGAATTTTCGCCTGTCTATCGGTTGGATGCGAGGCGCTGCGTGTTTGAACAGGATCGGCTTGGCGTTCGTCCTATGTCCGGATCCGCCCGTTCTTGATCGAATCCTGCAACTCGGTGAGCGCTGTTTTGACTTCCTGATCGGAGGTCGCCGATATCTGTTTGGCAAGCATTTCCGTAAGCTTCTTTCTATCCGCATCCGTAAAAATCGGATGGTAGGAGGGCAGCGCGTTGATGGCGCCGTCAGCCATGAAAAGAATGTCGGCTTTGGAATAACGATCCGTATCAGCCATCTTTTCCACGAGACTGGAATAGACATCGCGCGCATTGTCCTGAGACTGCTTATGCAGGGCGACATGTGTCTGATAGCGGGGGTCCATCTTGAGGGTCTCAAGAAATGGATCGCCAATTTCCAGCAAAGCGCCAGCAGCCTTGGACTCGTAAACCATCAATCTGGCGAGCTCTGAGGCATAGTTTTTGCCTTCCTGAGCGCCGTTGGAATACATGTCTATAAGCTGATGAAGCGGCTTCAGGATAGGCTGCAGCTTCTGATAACGAACCGTAATCGCAAGGTCAGGATTTTGGCCCATATGAAGCGGGATATTATCGGATGCGACCAAGCGCAGGAAAACTTCCTGATTTCCTGCAAGGGTCGGCAGTTCCAGACCGTCGCCTTCAACGCGCTCAACCAGCGCCCTGTAGTCGGTCGCGTCCCACGGATCCTCATAGTTCGGATAACGTTTCTGAGCGTTTGCAGATTGTGTGATGAGGGCCACACATAGTAGCAACCAAGTCAACGAAGCGAATAATTTAGATAGTTTTCCCATGAATCTCTCTCTCCCAAGCGAGCCATTTTGCGCAAGAAGGAGACACTATTGACGTATCTATGTGGCAGCAGTCTGATCGAAGCGCGATCCTATGGCGACAGAAAGTCGAAATCGTGTCATCTCGGGCCTTCGGTCCTGCCATATTTCATGCGGGACCGGTCTGCCCGATGACCCTGACCAGCCCTTCCTGTGCCACGGAAGCCACCAGCGCGCCGTCCGTGTGGTAGATGCTTCCTTTGCAGAAAGCGCGCGCGCCCTGCGCGGACGGGCTGTCCTGCACGTAGAGCAACCATTCGTCAGCACGAAAATCGCGATGGAACCAGATCGCATGATCGAGGCTCGCCATCATTACATTGGGGTCGTAAGGCGGGCGTCCCTGGTGTAGCAACGCAGCATTCAGCAGGGTAAAGTCGGAAGCATAGGCAAGCGCGCACTGATGCAGCATCGCATCGTCGGCGAGCCGCTCCTTGGTGCGCAGCCAGATCTTTTGTACCGGCCCGACCTTGCCTGTCTTTGCATAGACGTCGAAATCGACAGGCCGGAGTTCTACAGGGCGGTCAAACGTCCAGAAGCGGCGCATATGCTCCGGCAGAAGCGGTTTCAGATCTTCCTCGCTGGGCAGGGTATCCGGGGCCGGGGTTTCAGGCATTTGCGTCTGATGCGCAAACCCGTCCTCATCCTTGTGGAAGGAGACGCTCATGGAGAAAATCGGACGGCCGTGCTGGATCGCGATCACGCGTCTGGTGGTAAAGCTGCCGCCATCGCGGATGCGTTCGACGTCGAATATGATCGGTATGCTCGGATCTCCGCCGAGCAGAAAATAGCAATGCAGAGAGTGGACCTTACGAGTCTCGACCGTTCGGGTCGCCGCTATGAGGGCTTGTCCGATAACCTGACCCCCGAAAACGCGTTTCTGCCCGTTCGCGGGGCTGTATCCACGGAACAGATTGACCTCAAGCTGCTCCAGATCCAGTATTTTACCCAGGTCTCCTATGCTAACCATACCTTTACCTTTCCCGGCGGCGGTCGTTGGGCGCAAGCATCTTGAGGAGAGATATGCGGCAAACCGTTATATTGCGCCTTGTGCCAGAAACACCACCTCAATGAAGTTCCGTTATCTGTACGTATGACACATATGTCATAAGGGGACGGTAGAGCACAATATGGGGCAATGGAGACTGACGATGGATGAAGATCGCTTTGACGTCATTATCGGCGGCGGAAGCTTTGTTGGTCTCGCAGTAGCCCTTGGGCTTGCAAAGTCTGCGCCCGGCCTGTTCCGTATCGCGATCGTTGAGCAGATGCCGGCCGTAACCGTAAAGGAGGGGCAATTCGACGGGCGGTCCGTTGCGCTGACCCTTGCGGCGCGGCAGATGCTCGAAGCGCTCGGCCTGTGGGACCGTATCGCGCATGAGGTCCAGCCGGTCTCATGGATTGACATTACGGACAGCGAGCTTGAGATCCCGATACGCTCGGTATTGCTCAGTTTTGACGAGGAGAAGGACGCCGGCGCGCCTTCAACTTACATTCTGGAAAACGCTTTGCTGCGCCGCGCCTTGTACGAAGCCGTCGAGACGCTCGACGATGTCCAGCTTGTTTCGCCCGCCGCGATCAAGGCTATTGCGCTGGACGAAGCCGGCGCGAGGGCAACATTGAATGATGGCCGGACGCTTGAGGGACGGCTGCTTGTCGCCGCAGACGGTCAGCGATCCGCGCTGCGCAAAATGGCCGGCTTCAAAATTGTCGAGTGGAAGTCCAGCCAGGCGGCGATAACCGGTACACTCTGTCACGAATTGCCGCACAATGGACGCGCTGTGCAGCATTTTCTGCCATCCGGGCCTTTCGCGATCCTGCCAATGACCGGCAACCGCTCCTCCAT
>JAHQVI010000130.1 GCA_019634405.1 Hyphomicrobiales bacterium | reverse complement strand
GATGGTGAGGCCCTTCCAGGAAACCTGCGCAGGCTGTCATCAGGGCGGCATTCTGGGCAAGGAGCGTATTGCCGGTTCGAAGGGGATTCCGTTTCTCACATTGCCCGGCATCGATCTGATCACGATAAACAAACACAATGCCCGCATCGGCGAGTGGCCCGAACTTTCCGAAGCTGAGCTTACGCCTTTCATGAAGGTCCTGTTGTCCCGGACTCCTGAAAGCGCTGAACTGGTGAAGACGGTCGAAGAGCTCGATCTGCAGGACCTGACGCAGGCGACAGATGAAGAGGTTGCGGCAGTCGCCAATCTTGTCTGGGAAATCAAAAGTCTCTTCGTTGCGGTGGTCTCCGGCACCAATTCTGATGTGCTGGCGGACTTTCCGCTGGATGTCGTTCTTGCGGCACAGAAACAATGGTTGCCGAATCTGTTGAATGAAATGGCCAGCCGCGCTGAAGCTGAAGCTGACGCGCCTGCGAAGCTGACCCCTGCAAGCGCGCCGGTCCAAAGCGGCGTGACAGGGGAAAGCTGGGCCGAATATGGGGGATGGTACCGTCAGGATCATACAATCTACTACCGGCCTACCGAACATAAAGACCCGTTCATTCGCATGTGGCTCGATCTGACAGGTCCATATGCTCATGACGGTTCGTCAACGCATGCCGCACAGATCTTCGCCCACCTGACAAAACCGGGCGCGCCGGGAGACTGCGTGAAATGTCACAGCATCGACAAGGTCGAAGGCAAAGGCCACAAGGTCAACTGGTCGCCAGCGTCTCCGGAAACGAAAACCGGGCGGTTCACCACCTTCACGCACGAACCGCATTTCGGGGCGATGAGCGACAAGAGCTGCCTCACATGCCATGAATTGCAGCGGAGCGCTCCTTATCGGGACTCATTTAAGGAAAACAATCCCATGACCTTCGTCTCAGGCTTTAGTTCGATGAAGAAGGATCTTTGCCAAACCTGTCATACACAGGGCGTAGCCCGTCAGGACTGCATGCTTTGCCACAAATACCATATTAACGGCATCGTCACACCAATGCTCGAAACAAAGCTGCCCACGCAATCACAAATCGCCGAATCAAAAGGACCCTAAATGGGCAATGGAGAAGGCTGCCGCCGGCCGGCATTCGGGTGCGCGTCTTCAGCCCCATCGGGGGTCGCAACATTCATTATTCACTGCAACAATTGCCGGAAATTGCACTGTCCGAAACGAGTTCCCGGCTCGCTTCGAGGCAGTTCATGACCTCCGACCAGCTTTCGACGGCGACCTTGAATGCCGCCCTGCCCTTGTCCGTCAAGGCGTATACCTTGCGCTCGCGCCCGGATACAATCTGGATTTGCGCAGTCACATAGCCCCCGGCCTCGAATTCGCGCAGGACCGGATAGACCGTTCCCTCCGTGGGCGAACAGCATCCATTAGTCGTTTTTTCGACTTCACGGGACAGGTCATAGCCATGCATCGGCCTGTTGTGAAGCACGCAAAGGATGAAGAATTTCGACAAGCTCATCTTGATCGTGCCGTTCCAGTAGCGTCGGCTGAGATAATCCGGCAGCTTGCTTCTGGGCGATTTGGTTTGAACGCCTGCTTGTGACATGCCTCATCAATATGCCTTGATGCTCAAGGTGTCAAACATCGCGCTATGTGAGGCCATGCCGTAAGATACGCGGGTAGCTCCGTGGGCAATGCGGCCGCGAGCGCTGCGTACACGCCGGCCCGCCATAATCCGCTTCAAACAGGCCCGCTTAGCCTGACTGTCACAATGATAATTTATACTCGTTCAGCTTGCCGGCATGCATCTGTGCGGCGGCAGGATTTTATTTTCCGGCAATCGCCGTCATTGCCGAATGTATAAGAAATCGTTTCATCGCCAGAGGCTGCGCAAAGAATGGCTGAACGCAAGGTTCTCTTCATAGCGGCCGATCAATGGCGCGGAGACGCGCTCGGCTGTCTCGGTCATCCCGCAGCATCAACACCGAATCTGGATGCGCTGGCCGCCGACGGGGTAAGCTTCACAAATCACTTCACCAGTTCGGCGCCCTGCGGCCCGGCAAGGACGACATTGCTGACGGGGCTTTACCCCTTTATCCATCGCTCCGTACGCAATGGCACGCCGCTGGACAGGCGTCACACCAATATCGCGCTGGAGGTTCGCCGCTCCGGGCAGGATCCCGTACTCCTGGGGTATACGGACAGTTCTGCCGATCCGCGCGAAATGGCGCCGGAAGATCCTCGTCTGAAAAGCTTCGAGGGAATTTTGCCTGGCTTTCGCCTCGAAGCATCGCTAAATGAAAGCTGTCTCAGCGGCTGGCTGAGCGAACTGGCGCGGAAAGGCTACCAGATCCCGGACAATCACTTCGAGATCTACACCCATCCCGGCTCGACGCCGGTGTGTGACCGTTTTCAGCGCGGACCGGCCCGCTATGCGGCCGATGATAGCGATACAGCCTATATAGCAGACAAGCTCATCGATTATATTCGCTTGAGAAACAAGGAAAACTGGTTTGCGCATGTGGTGTTCCTGCGTCCGCATCCGCCGGTCATCGCGCCCGCCCCTTATCACGATATGGTTGACCCCGCAGTGGTGCCGACACCTGTCCGTCACGCGTCGCAACAGTCAGAACGCGACATGCACCCCTATCTGGATGCGTGGCTGAAGGAACAGGCTGACCCGGCCTATTTTGAAAGCCAGGTCGATGTGCAGAGCCTGCCGGAGGAGGATCTGCAGGCGATGCGCGCGGTCTATTTCGGGCTGATTGCAGAGGTCGACGCACAGATCGGGCGCATTATCGAGCATCTCAAGGCGACCGGCGAATATGACGAGACGCTGATCATCTTCACCTCCGATCACGGCGAAATGCTGGGCGATCACTGGTGCTGGGGGAAAGGCGGCTATTTCGACAGCTCCAACCATATCCCGCTGATCATTCGCGACCCCCATGCGCCTGCGCAAAACCGGGGCCGCAGCGTTTCCGCTTTTACGGAATCGGTCGATCTGACGCCAACAATACTGGATTGGCTGGGGCAGGCGGTTCCGGCCGAGTGCAACGGGCATTCGCTTTCGACATGGCTGAGCGGACACACGCCTGAGACATGGCGGCGTGCGGTGTTCTGGGAATTCGATTTCCGCAATCCCGTGACGAAGATTTACGAAACCGCGCTCAGCCTGACCCCTGACGAATGCACGCTGAACGTTCTACGCGACAACGACTATAAATATGTGCATTTCACCGCGCTTCCGCCGCTGCTTTTCGACCTGAAGAACGATCCGCAGGAGTTGGTAAATCTGGCTGGCGATTCTACTTACGCCTCCGTGGCGTTGGATTACGCACAGCGGCTTCTGTCCCACAGAATGCTGCATGCAGAGCGGACTTTGACCAATGCCATGCTATCGCCCGAAGGCGTCATTTATGCAGATACGCCGCGGGGCGAACCGGATCGGCTTTATGCTCACATGGAGAGCTGAACTTGGCCAGACAACTGAAA
Organism: Hyphomicrobiales bacterium; assembly: GCA_019634405.1. GTDB lineage: Bacteria > Pseudomonadota > Alphaproteobacteria > Rhizobiales > Rhodomicrobiaceae > JAHQVI01. The sequence goes on along the minus strand of JAHQVI010000130.1, from coordinate 10,167 downwards.
AAAACATCACCGGAAGAACTGCTCGCGGAAGCGCAATCCGCCATCGTCGCCAAAGACTGGCCGCAGGCGATCTCAGCGTTTGAAACCTTGCTTGCAGCATTCGATCCCGCGCCCCCGCCGATCCTCTACAATCTCGGACTGGCGTTGAAGCATTCGGGCCAAAGATACGATGCCCTGGAGCGCTTCGAGCAAACCCTCGCTCAGGATCCGAACCACCTGAACGCTCAATATGAGCGCGCATCGGCTTTGATGGACCTCGGATTCACAAGAGTGGCGCTGGACGCCTTCACCATATATCTCGGCAATGCGCCAGATGACATGGATGCGAAACGCAACTGCGCGCGGCTCTTGACCGAGCTTGGCCATTGGGAGAAGGCGCGTATTGCCTGGTCGGATTTCGATCCCGACACTGATGATGAAGCGGCCCTGATGGCGATCAAGCTCAGCAGTGAATTGGGAGAAACCGACAAAGCGCTCGCCCTGGCAAAAAAACTTGCCGGGAAAAGACAAAATCTTCGCGCCGATATTCTGCAAATACTGTCCCATTCCGGAACAGGCGTCTTTCCGATGCAGACATTTCAAATTCATGGCCAAGAATTTGAATATGATTGAGTTTATTCATTCGACACTAAACTGTCATGAAACTGTAATCTGCGCGTAACCAGCCTCCCCTAAAAGTAAGATTGTTAAATTTTTCTTACCGAAGGAGATGCGGCCATGACGAAGATCGCTCGCCGTACAGTTTTAAAAGGCGCTGCCGCCAGCGCCGTTGCAATAGCCGCCCCCGCTATTTTGAGATCGACGGATGCGCTTGCGTCTTCCGGTCAGGTCAATGTCTTCGCCTGGGGTGATTATATTCAAAAAAACCAGATCGATTTCTTCGAAAAGAAAACCGGCATCAAGGTAAACCTTTCGACATATGGCTCGAACGATGAGGCAGAGCAGAAGCTGAAAGCCGCAGGCGGCAAGGGCTTCGACATTATCTGCCCGTCCGTCACCAACGTGCCGAACTACCGCGCCGATGGCGAGATGCTGCTCCAGCCGATCGACGAAGCGAAGATCGACATGGACAATGTCATCCCGTCCATGGTGCGCGACTCGATCCAGCTCGGCGCTGTTCAGGACGGCAAGCGCGTGGCCCTGCCCTTCAACTGGGGAACCGAAGCGATCACTTTCGACAGCGAAGCTCATCCGATGTCCAATGATGACGTCTCCTTCGGTTCGCTTTGGGCCAAGGATCTCGCCAACAAGGTCGCCTTCCGCCAGAAATCCGTGATCATGGGCACCGGCCTCTATCTCGACTCGATCGGCAAGCTGAAATCCGACCGCATGCTCGACGTCTACAAGACCGAAGACGACGCCAGGCGCGTATGGGATCAGGTTGCGGCCTTTATCATCGAAAACAAAACCAATGTCGGCGCATTCTGGAACAATGCGACGGAAGCGACCAACGCGTTTACGCAGGCCGGCTGCACAATCGGCCAGACATGGGATACGACCGGCATCAAGCTTGGCTGGGAAGTTGATCCGAAATGGAAATACCGTATGCCGATCGAAGGCGGCATCACATGGATGGACTCGATCGCGATCCCGTCCGGCGCTGAAAATGTCGAACAGGCCTATGCATTCATCAATGCCTGCTATACGGGCGAGATGTCCGGCCTGCATGTCCAGAACACCGGCTACAATTCCGCCGCGGCGCAGGCCGCTGAATTTGCCGGCGACCAGTACAAGAAGACATTTGCCGAGATCTATACGCCGGAGGCGCTGGCCAACCTCTGGTGGTGGCAGGCGGATACGCCGTGGTTCGCCACGATGCGCCAGGCTTATGTCGACAAGATCACCAACGCATAAGCTGGTGATATGAAATTGGTCAGGCGGTCCACTCCGCCTGGCTTCCGCATTTGATTGAGCGGGCGGACGTCTGCGAATGTGTGCCCGCAGGAGGTCACGACGAAGATGCAGGGCAAAGAGATACGCCTTCAGGGTGTTTCCATGCGCTTTGGCGATTTCATTGCCGTTCACGAAACCGATCTGACGATCGCAGCAGGTGAATTTTTCTCAATTCTCGGACCATCCGGATGCGGAAAGACGACGATACTTCGTATGATTTCCGGTTTTCTGACGCCTACCACTGGCCAGGTTCTGATAGGGGGTAAGGATCTCACCGCCGTTGGCCCCAATAAACGCCCGACGGCTTTGATCTTTCAGAACCTGGCGCTTTTTCCGCTCATGTCGGTCTGGGAAAATGTGGCGTTCGGACTGGAAGCGCGCGGCATCGGCAGGCGGGAGCGCCGCAAGCGCGCCGAAGACCTGCTGGATCTGGTCGCACTGACGGAACATGCCGGTAAAAAGCCGACCGCGCTGTCCGGCGGCCAGCGTCAGCGCGTTGCGATCGCCCGAGCACTTGCCGTTGAACCCTCGGTCCTGCTTCTCGACGAGCCGCTATCCGCGCTCGATCTGAAATTGCGACAGCATATGCGCGCCGAGCTGAAACAGATCCAGCGCAAGACCGGCGTCACCTTCGTCTACATTACCCATGATCAGGGCGAAGCGCTCACCATGTCCGACCGCATCGCCGTTATGAATGCAGGCCGCATCGAGCAGGTCGCGCCCACCAGCGAAATCTACAATGCGCCCGCCACCTCCTTTGTCGCGACATTCGTCGGCGAGCATAATGTGTTCCGCGGGCGGGTCGAAGGCCTTGAAAACGGTATGGCGCAGGTCAACACGCCGCTCGGCCGCCTGCTCGGGATGAATCGCGACGATCTGAAGCCCGGTGAAGAGGCGATGATCTTTGTACGGCCCGAGCGCATCGGGCTTGTCAGCCAAACGCCAACGCTGGGCAACCGGCTGCAGGCCGCGGTGGAGCGGCGCGACCTTGAAGGCCCTTATCTGAATGTCTTCATGCGCGCCGGCGAGCATCAGATCGTGATGCACATGACCAATGCCGGCAATAACGTCAGCGATCTGAGCGGCGAGCAGAGCGTAGGCTTTGCCTGCGAGGACGCGCTCGTTCTGCGCGCGGGGGAACTGGCAGGTGAGTAGCCTGATCCGCAGCTATGGCGGTGTGCTGGCCGCGCTGTTCGGCGGGCTGACGCTCCTCTGGATCATCGGCCTGATCGTCCTGCCGCAACTTAACATGATCCAGCGCGCTTTCATCTGGGAAGCCCGCGATGGTGCAGCGCAGCAGGCGGGCGTCGATCTGGAGCGCGCTTACCAGAAGATCGCAACGCTCGACTATGACATCCGCGCCGCCAAACGGGACATCGAACGGGGAAGTGCGCCGAGCGCGGCGCCCAGTCCAAGCGACCCCTTCGCCGTCTCCCCCGGCGCGCCGTCGCCAGGCGGTCTGGCGAGCAGCGAGACGCCGGACAAGCGCATTGTCCGACTTGAGAGCGAACGCACGGAATTGCAGGGCCAGATTAATCCGCTTAAGGAACGTTTCGGGCGCCTCAAGATCGAGGAAGCGGAGGCGAGCGGCTATTCGATCAAGAATTTCACGACGATGAGCCCGCTGCACTGGCGCATTTTCGGCATGACCATCTTCTACGCTTTCTGCGTCACGCTACTCAGCTTCCTGTTCTGCTATCCGATAGCCTACACCATCGCACGGACGCAGAAGGAAATTCATGTCGCCTTTTTCATGCTTGGCATCATCATTCCCTATGCGCTCAACGAATTGCTGCGCATCTTCGCCTGGACGATGATCCTGGCCAATGAGGGCATATTGAACAGCGCGCTCGATACGCTAGGCCTCATCGATCTGGAAAGCGGCGAGGCAATCCGCTGGCTGGCGTCCAACGGCGCAGTCTTCTGTGTGCTGATGTACACCTATATCCTCTTCATGATCTTTCCGATGTACAACACAATCGAGACACTCGACAAAAACCAGATCGAAGCGGCGCGGGATCTGGGCGCATCGACATGGCGCATTCATAGCCGCGTCGTCATCCCGCATGCCAAGCCCGGCATTGCAGTCGGCGCGATCATGACGTTCATGCTGTCCGCCGGGTCCATCTCCGTCCCCGGACTTGTGGGGCCGGGCCTGCATCCGGACTGGTTCAGCCAGATCATCTACCGCAATTTCTTTGAAGCCGGGAACTGGAATATCGGAGCGGCGCAATCGCTCCTGCTGCTGGTTGCCTGCACGATCTTTATACTGATCGTACTGCGTTTCTTCCGCGTTGGCATTCAGGAAATTGCGCGATGAGCATGACCGCGAATACGGCAATGGCGGCCAGCACGCCGCGCAGAGGATCGAGCATTGCCTGGTCCGACGTGCTGCTCAACATCTATATTCTGATCTTTTTCCTCTATCTGTTCGTCCCGCTCCTGATCATGATAGGCGCGGCGTTCAACGTCAATTCGACGCCATCCATTACGGACTGGCAGGGCTTTACGCTGGACTGGTTCACGGGCGAGGTCGATGAAGAGACCGGCCGCGTAATCGCCAAGGGCCTGCCGCAGGAAGACCGCTTCCTTCAGGGGCTCTGGCATTCCGTGATCATAGCGCTTGGCGTGGTGGCGATCGCCATTCCGCTGGGCCTGTCCGGCGCGCTGGTGCTGACGCGGCTGCAATCCGGCTCGACGACCTTCCTCTATACGCTACTGATCTCGCCGATCCTGACTCCGGGTATCGTGCTCGGCGTTACGACGATGATCTTCTGGCGCGACATCTTCTCCGTCGAAGCCGGGCTGTTCACGACCATGATCGCGCATTCCACCTTTATCGCCTCCTATTGCATGCTGATGTTCATGGCGCGGCTGCAGCGGCAGGATCGCGGACTGGAGGAGGCCGCCCTCGATCTCGGTGCATCAAATGTCATGGTGTTCCGGCGGATTACGCTGCCATTCCTGCGCCCGACCATCCTGACGGCCGCCGTCATTGGCTTCCTGCAATCGATGGAGAATTACAATACGACATTCTTCGCGATCGGCGGCTCGTGGACACTCGTCACCGAAATCGGCTCGCGCATGCGGTTCGGACTTACGCCCGTGATCAACGCAATCGGGGTCATCTTTATCGTGATTACCGTTGTCGCAGCTGTTGCCTGGGTGTTTTTTCGCAAGCGCGAAAAAGGGTAAGCTCCGGCGAAAAAACTAGCCGGAGCCCGACATGAAGCTGACTTTTCGCTGCCACCCCGACTATAAGGCGATCCTGCCGAAGCCGGTTCGCGCCAAATGCGGATTGCCGGACTGGCTTCGTGAAATGCCTGCGAATACGTGGTCGGAGGTTGCCGGCGCGCAGGTCCGCACATTGAAGCATTGCCCGCCCTTTATCGACGCGATGAGCTACGGCGTTCTCATGCCATTGACCTGCGACCTGTCGGTCAAGGACGGCGCATTCCGCTGGGAAAGTCCACTGCCGGTGATTGAGGGGGGCAATGTCGGACGCTCGCCGATCGGCGCGCATGTCCCGGAACAGGGCAGCGGCGCGCCCTTTGGCGACAGCTCTCAATTCATCGTCAAATTCATGAATTACTGGTCGATCGAGACGCCAAAGGGCTGGTCGGTCCTTTTCAGCCATCCGGCCAATCGGCACGATCTGCCCTTCCGCACATTGACCGGCATCGTTGATTGCGATGCATTCGCGCTCGGGCTCGTACACTTCCCCGCGATCTGGACCGAGCCAGATTTCGACGGCGTTCTGCCCGCGGGAACACCGGTCGCGCAATGCTATCCAATCCTTCGGGGCGCGCTTGAGACCGAAATTACCATCTTGTCCGATGAACAGATCGTGGAGCAGGATAGTCTGCGGTCGCAGCTTACGTCAGATACGGGCGTATACCGGAAACTGGACCGGTAAAGCAACGGCCATAGATCGGCGCAGTGGAGAATTTCATGGCTATCGAGATCGAACGGAAGTTCCTCGTCAGGAACGATGATTGGCGCAAGCTGGTGACGAAGACGAAACAAATCCACCAGGGTTATCTGGCCAGCGACGACCGCTTGTCGGTACGGGTAAGGACTGTAGACGACCAGCGCGCGCTCCTGACGATAAAGTCAAGCAAGGCGGCCCTGAGCCGGTCCGAGTTCGAATATCCCATCCCGCTGGACGATGCGGCGCAATTGCTGGCGCAGTGCCAGGGGCATCCGATCGAGAAAATCCGCCATGTTGTGCCATGGCATGGGCTTGAATGGGAGATCGACCTGTTTTCGGGAGCCAATGACGGGCTTGTCGTCGCCGAAATCGAACTTCAATCCGTGGATCAGCAAGTGGAGCTGCCCGGCTGGATCGGCGAGGAGGTAACCGGGCAGGATCGATATTCAAATAACGGCCTGTCCGTGCATCCCTTTACGCTATGGAGCGCTGGCCAGACCGGGCCGGAAAGCTGAGGACCGCGCACGATCCTCAGCGCTTATACGAAATGCGATGGAAACCGCCCCGAGCGACCGTCCTTACCGGACAGGCTGATTGGCGGCAACTGCTGGCGCTTGAAGATTGCCCTGCGTCGCGATCTGACCCAATAGAGCCGAAAGCAGTCCGCCAACGGATTCGCTGTTGCCTCCGACGGTAACCTGCGGAACGAATTTGTGCGCATTGTTGAACATCGCCGCGACAACTTCGGGATGGTTTTCGGCAAACTGCAGCAATAGCTCGAACTGGCGCAGCTTCACCGTGGCGTCCAGCCCGAGCACTTCCATCTGCTTTTGCTGGCCTGAGGCGATGGCCGCAAGCTTGTCGCGTTCGCCTTCACCCGAATTGCGGGCCGCCTGCGCCAGCTGAACCGAGCGTTGCACCTCGATTTCGGCCTGAACCAGTTGGGATTGCTGATCCGCCGTTGCTTTTGCCTTTTCCGAGGTCACGCGCTGCTGCTGGGCGGACTGTTCCTGTACGAAGGCTTTGGCAAGCTGCGTCGCCAGCTGCTCGCGGCGTACGGCGACAAGCAATTCCGGCGGAATGGCCGGTTCGCCGAGACGGACCTCGCGAATGGTCACGCAGGATTTGCGCCCCTCCGGACGGATACGGCGCTCGATCTCCGATTCGATCAGCGGACGCTGATTGATCAGGTCGAGCACCCGGGTCGGACGGTTAACGGTCACGATGATGGGTTGGCCGTCCTCATCGAGGACCGGCGTGCCGCTTTCGTCAAGCTTGGGTTCCGTGACCTCATAGGTACCGCCCGCCACGTCACGCGTGATGGCCCGGATGGACGGCGTCAGAACACGATCCTCGATCTGCTTGAGCGTACCGATGCCCGCCACGACACAGGGCGCATCGGTCGGCGCGACTTGCGCAATCACGCGTAGTTCGAGCGGGACGTCCCAGCCCTCCATTTTCAGAAAGATGGCGCTGTCCGCATTATGCTCTTCGATCGGAACATTGGTTTCCGTCCGGTCCTGAACGATTTCGCCCTTGGTATCGACCGTCAGCGAAATCTTGGCCGCAGTATAGCCGCCCGCATAGGTCCAAACCTGCGCCTTGGTATCCACATCCGTGATGCGGAAGGCGTTTTTATTGAGATAATATTTGCCCGGCTGCAACCCTTTTTCCCACACGCCGATACAGCCAACGGGAACGATGGGCGCATCGATATGCTGGCTCGTATGATCGACAGTTCCCCCGACCGGTTCGCAGGAACCGGGCTTGCTTGCCTTCAGCGTACCGAAATCAACGGCGGCATGAACGTTTGACTTGACCACGCCGACATAACCGGCAGGGACCTCAACGGCGTCCACCATCTCAACATCCCACAGATAGTGGTTGAGACGGTACCGGCCCGGCGTCAGGACGCTGAGCTGCGGCCCGCGCTGACCTCCCCTGGTCAGGAATTTTTCAGCGTCCAGCATCTCGTTGCCCAACTCGGGCGCAAACGGATCGCCGAATGTCTGGCCAAAACGAAGCGGCGCTCCATCCTTCGCAATCAGAATGCCGACCTTCCCTTGAGGGACGCTTAATTCCGGCTTGGACGCATCGACGGTGTACAGCACGTTGATCAGAGGTTCGATATGAAAGCCGGGCGACAGGATACGGGCTTGCGGCCCCTTTTCTCCGTCCGTCGCAATAATTTTTCCGGGTGGCAGCGAATATCCAAGGTAAACACGAAACAGATGCGCCGAATATCCGTCAGGCACATAGACAAATGACGTTGACGCCAAAGCAAATACAATGACCAGAGCACCGGCAATGCGCAAAGCCATTCCGGTTATTACGGCGCTAAAGCGCAGAGGTAACAGCAATGGGGCCAAAAAGATAAGAAAGACGCCAAAAATAATCCCGATAAACATTCCAGCCATGCCCAGCTCCCCTAGCCCCGGAATTACGTCTGCAACACATGCCCCTCAAGGAGGCAGATGAGTTAACAGAAATGCCAAAAATGCGATCAAAGCATAAGCAATAAGACTGAATGTTTGATGAAAATACACAAGCAGTCACTAATTTAGTGATCTATTCACCCACGCCTTTAAATCCAATTGCAATATCGACTAGATAATAAAAAATATAATTAATTAATAATTTACCGAATTATATTCAGAAAATTGTTTTTGACAATCAAACAAAAATTAAAAATCAATCGTGATTGCAAAAATCAATTATATAATTTATTCAATCAAATAAATTGAATATATTCATAAATAGGTATAAAAAATTTGATACTGTAATTTACTCTTTGGTACGCCAATCAACATATAGGGTATGCTTCATAAGCATATACAAAAATACATCTTCAGAAGAAAGCCTGGCACCTCCCTAAACCCTTTTTGTCAGATGTTCAGCGAGACGATTGCACCTCTTCGCAGCGTTTACATGTCGGAAGGCTCTTTTCAGCCCCCTGTACCTTTCTTCATGCGGTTCGATGCAAGCACGCTGCTGGTCGCGCGCAGTGAAGCGTAGCGGAACGGAGTGCGACCAGCAGGCGACGGCCAAATCAGCGTAGTCTTCTTGAACCGAGCCGATCCAGCAGGAGCAGCCAATCGCCCCCTGTGGCCCGACCACCTGGGGGGGACGCGCGCCCTGTCGGATTGGCCGTGACCAAAGCCCAGTGGGAAGTCCGCGCCGGACCTGTTTGCTTTTCCGAGCGCCAGTGCAGGGATCGGCGGAGGTTGCGGTGGCTCGTCTTTTGCGGGGGAGAGGATCATGACTGATAAGCCGCGATGGTATGCCGGCATCGACTGGGCAAGCGAAAGCCATCATGTATTTCTGACAGACAACAAAGGGGACAAGATCGGCGAAAAAATCTTCCGCCATGGCGGCGAAGGTCTGGCCGAAATGGCCACCTGGCTGATGGTGACGAGTGGTGCTGTCGAGCCCAGCCAGGTCGCGATCGCCATCGAGGTGCCGCATGGCCCAGTGGTTGAGACGCTCATCGAGCGCGGCTTTACCGTCCATGCCATCAATCCGAAGCAGATGGACCGTTTCCGCGACCGCTTCACCCTGGCCGGCGCCAAGGATGACAGCCGCGACGCCGAGACTATGGCTTCCGGTTTGCGAACCGATCTTCGCTGCTTTCGGCGCCTTGCCGCGGCCGATCCTGTCGTCGTTCAGCTGCGCGAATGGTCGCGGATCGCAGAGGACCTCGGCGCCGAGCGCGTTCGGCTTACCAACCGTATGCGCGAGTAGCTCTGGCGTTATTTCCCGGCGATGCTCGAACTCGACGGCGATCTGGGTGCTGAATGGCTGCTCGACCTCTGGGAGGTCGCGCCGACACCTGCCAAGGCCCGCCGCATCCGCGAGACGACCGTCGCTAAACTCCTCAAGCGGAATCGCATCCGCCGTTTCGGCGCCGCCCATGTGCTGGAGACGCTCCGCCATCCGCCGGTCACGCTTGCCGAGGGAGCCATCGAGGCGGCCTGTGCTCATATTGCGACGCTGATCCCGCGCATCCGCCTCTTGAACCGTCAGATTGCTGACGCTCATCGCCAGCTCGACAGGTTGACCATGAGCCTCACCACGCCGGACGAACCGACGTCCGACCCAAGGGAACCGCATGACGCAACGATCCTGACGTCGTTGCCGGGCGTTGGACGTATCGTGCTTGCCACCTTGCTCGCAGAAGCCTGGGATCCGCTGCAGCGACGCGACTACACCGCCCTGCGCAGCCTGACCGGCGTCGCGCCCGTCACCAAGCGCTCCGGCAAGATGCGCATCGTCGTCCGGCGTCTCGCCTGCCATCCACGCCTTGCAAACGCCGTCTACCACTGGGCACGCGTTGCCGTGCAGCG
>JAHQVI010000129.1 GCA_019634405.1 Hyphomicrobiales bacterium | reverse complement strand
GTGCGAATAAGCGTCCGCTGAAATCGCTCTCCGACATGCTGAAGGGCAAGCAGGGCCGCTTCCGGCAGAACCTGCTCGGCAAGCGCGTGGATTATTCCGGGCGCTCGGTGATCGTGGTTGGCCCCGAGCTGAAACTGCACCAGTGTGGCCTGCCGAAGAAGATGGCGCTTGAGCTTTTCAAGCCGTTCATCTATTCGCGCCTCGATGCGAAAGGCTACGCCGCGACCGTCAAACAGGCCAAGAAGCTTGTGGAGAAGGAAAAGCCCGAAGTCTGGGATATCCTTGATGAGGTGATCCGCGAGCATCCGGTGATGCTGAACCGCGCGCCGACGCTGCACAGGCTGGGTATTCAGGCGTTCGAACCGGTTCTGGTCGAGGGGAAGGCGATCCAGCTTCACCCGCTCGTCTGCGCCGCTTTTAACGCTGACTTCGATGGCGACCAGATGGCCGTGCACGTTCCATTGTCGCTCGAAGCGCAGCTTGAAGCCCGTGTCCCGATGATCGGTCCGTCGCAGGACATTGTTCTTGGACTGTATTACCTGTCGCTCCTACGCGAGAACGAGCCAGGCGAGGGCAAGGCGTTCGGCTCTGTATCCGAAATCCATCATGCGCTCGAAAATGGCGTCGTCACGCTGCATACGAAGATTAAGGCCCGTTATACAGGCGTCGGGCCTGAAGGGGAGCCGCATTCGGGCATCTACGAGACGACGCCAGGGCGCCTTCTCATTTCCGAGGTGCTGCCGAAGAAGCCGGGGATGGGCTTTGAACTCGCCAACCAGCTTTTGACGAAGAAGGCGATCGCCAAGATGATCGACGCCGTCTACCGCCTGTGCGGTCAGAAGGAAACGGTCATTTTCTGCGACCGGATCATGGCGCTTGGCTTCTATCACGCATGCCGCGCCGGTATTTCCTTCGGCAAGGACGACATGCTGATCCCGGACACGAAGGCGAAGATCATCAACGATACGCAGGATCTCGTCCGCGATTACGAGCAGCAGTATAATGACGGTTTCATTACCCGAGGGGAAAAGTACAACAAGGTTGTCGACGCCTGGGCGAAATGTACCGATCGCGTTGCCAAGGAGATGATGGACCGTATTCAGGCGGTGCACGTCGATGAGGAGACCGGAAGGCAGAAAGAAATCAACTCGATTTACATGATGTCGCATTCCGGGGCCCGCGGTTCGCCCACCCAGATGCGTCAGCTTGCCGCCATGCGCGGCCTGATGGCCAAGCCGTCCGGTGAGATCATCGAAACGCCGATCGTGTCGAACTTCAAGGAGGGCCTCACGGTTCTCGAATACTTCAACTCGACCCATGGCGCACGTAAAGGTCTTGCCGATACGGCTCTGAAAACGGCGAACTCGGGCTATCTGACGCGTCGTCTCGTCGACGTTGCGCAGGATTCGATTATCACCGAGCATGATTGCGGGACCGATAAGGGCATCAAGCTCGCCGCCATCATCGACTCCGGTGAGGTCGTCGTATCCCTAGGCGAGCGCGCTCTTGGACGTACGGCAGCCGATGACATCGTTTCGCCTGTTACGGGCGAAATCCTGGTGAAGGAAGGAGACCTGATCGAGGAAGCGCAATCACGCGCCATGGAAGAAGCGCAGGTCCAGGAAATCCGCATTCGCTCGGTTCTGACCTGTGAAACACGAAATGGCGTCTGTGGGAAATGCTATGGCCGTGACTTGGCGCGCGGTACGATTGTCAATCTTGGCGAGGCTGTCGGGGTTATTGCGGCGCAGTCGATCGGTGAGCCCGGCACGCAGCTGACCATGCGCACCTTCCACATTGGCGGCACTGCGCAGGTTGTCGACTCCTCCTATAGCGAGTCGAACTTTGCCGGTAACATCAAGATCAAGAACCGCAATGTCAGCCGCGACGGTCAGGGCCGCCTTGTGGCTATGACCCGCAACATGTCAGTGATCGTCGAGGATGACGAAGGTAAGGCTCTGGCCACCTACAAGCTCATCCAGGGCGCGCATCTGAAGGTAGATGAAGGCGATGTGATCAAACGTGGCCAGCGTCTGGCCGAATGGGATCCCTACACGCGTCCGATTCTGACCGAGGTGGATGGTGTTGTCGATTTCGAGGATCTGGTGGACGGTCTTTCCGTGAATGAGCAGACCGAAGAAACGACGGGTATCACCCATCGCGTCATCATCGACTGGCGGGCCCATCCAAAGGGTAGCTCGCTGAAGCCAGCTCTTATTATCAAGGACAAGAAGGGCAAGGTGATGAAGCTGCCACGTGGCGGCGAGGCCCGTTATCTGCTCTCGGTGGACGCCATTTTGTCGGTGGAGCCTGGTCAGATGATGAAAGCCGGCGACGTGCTTGCGCGTATCCCGCTGGAATCCGCCAAGACGCGCGACATCACCGGCGGTCTGCCGCGTGTTGCGGAACTCTTCGAGGCCCGCCGTCCGAAGGATCACGCCATCATCTGCGAGATCTCCGGTACGGTGGAATTTGGCCGCGACTACAAGAACAAGCGTCGGATTACAATTGTCCCCGATGATGAAAATTTGGAGCCAGTTGAATATCTCATTCCGAAGGGCAAGCATCTGAGCGTGCAGGAAGGCGACCGCATCGAGAAGGGCGAGTACATCATGGACGGCCATCCGGCGCCCCATGACATTCTCGCGATCAACGGCGTCGAGGAACTGGCGACCTACCTCGTCAACGAGGTTCAGGAGGTCTACCGTCTGCAAGGCGTGACGATCAATGACAAGCATATTGAAGTTATCGTTGATCAGATGCTGCAGAAGGTCGAGATCGATGATGCTGGCGAGACGGACTTCCTGAAGGGTGAACAGGTCGATCGTGTTGAATTTGAGGACGCCAACCTGCTTGTCGAAAAGGATGGTCGCCGTCCCGCGAAGGCGAGCCCCGTTCTGCTAGGCATCACCAAGGCGAGTCTGCAGACACGCAGCTTCATCTCGGCCGCCTCGTTCCAGGAAACGACGCGTGTACTGACGGATGCGGCTGTGAACGGTAAGGTTGATACGCTCGACGGTCTCAAGGAGAACGTCATTGTCGGCCGCCTGATCCCGGCGGGCACGGGCGGAATGATCAGCCGTCTGAAAAAAGTCTCGCAGCGCCGCGACGAGATGATCCTCGACGAGCGCAAGAAGACAACATCATCCGGTCAGGTCACTCAATCGGATGAGGCGCCGCTTCCTGCGTTGACAGAGGCTGAAGAAAAAGCGCACGCCGTAGACTAGGCGTAGCGTGTTAGCAGAAGAGTGAGAGCGTGCGGTATTGATCGCGCGCTCTTTTTCTTGCCTGTAGCGAACTTACAACGCACGTCGCGAATTTACCTAAAAACGCTGTTCTCAGCGGCAAGAAAGCAAAACAATCTCGGTTGCCAGTTAGTCAAGAGTTAAATTTTCCCGACAATTGTCGGGTTCTGCTTGGAAAATTGTTCGAATTTGGCTAGTTTTGCACACAAGGCCACTGCTATTGGAATAATGTCTGGAGCTGTGGCCTTTCGGCGACTATAAGTTCTGCTTTCGAGACTCCACCGTGGTGCTGTCACAATCAGTAAAGTTATAGGCCTAAAAAGGGCCACGTAACGTTTTTGACAATGCGCCGCGATGTGTTCTCAAAGGCTTTGGTTTCGTGAGAACGGAGCGTCATTAGTATGACGGGGACAATGTCCGCAATTCTGAAGTGCGGTTGCACAAAGCTCATTCCATTTTGTCTTGGAAGCGCGCTTTTGTCGGGGACCCTTATGGCGGCAAGCGTCAATGATGAAACGGATGCCAGCCGTGATTCCGTTCCACAGGACGAAGTCGTCGTCGCCGATCCCAACAATGTCAGCAATGGCCCGGTGACCTATTCGGTTCGCATCTCCAAGGAACCCGACCGCATCAAGCTGAAGGGCAGTATTTCCTCCGAAGAGGATTACAGAACATTGATTGGGATGGTGAAGGCCAATTTCCCGTCAATGACCCTGAGTGACCGCGTCAAGATCGAGCCGGACATACACGTTCCGGATGTGAAGATTGGAGGACTGAGCTTTGCGCTGAAAGTTCTTGGATATGTGGAGAACGGCAGCGCCACATATGACAGCAACGGGCTTTCGCTCGAAGGCTCCGTCGATACGGCTGTGGTGCTCGATCAGGTGCAGCAGCTTGTCGTGACGGAGAAACCGGAGGGAGTCGCCGTCAGAAGTTTGCGCGTTAGTGCGCCTGAATTATCCTGGCGTGTCCAGCTTAACGAGAGTAACACGATCAAGATTTCCGGCATCATCGCCAACGCCGAAGAGAAAAACCAGGTCCTGGATAAACTGCGTAATCGCTTTCCTGCCCATACGATCATCGACAACTCCAAACTGTCTGAAACCCTTCCGAATCATTGGAGCCAATCGATCGAAAAATGTATCGAGATACTTTCTTATATCGACTATGGCCTCGTTGACGTTACCGAAACCGCCATAAATGTTAAGGTCCATGCCGGCAATAAGGCCAAGCTGAATTTGTTGCTTGAAGCGACCAGAAATATTCCCACCTCCATTGCCGTCAACAGCGAAGTCACGACGACTGAGCGCACAACGGGACTCGACGTCATTGGTGGCGCATCGACCTTGTCCGCTAATGTTCCACCGCTCGACGCGAATGCGGATTAGCCTCCTCCAATTTTCTGTGTACCGACAATATGCGTAAAAGGTGAAATGATTCGGTGCTGATTGTCGGCATAGAGATCGGGCGAAATTCCATGCTCTTTTGTCGCTCAGCTCCAAAGGGAGCCGCCCGTCGCTTATGTCGCAATACGTGGCAGGTGCGGCGCGCTGGGCTGGGTTTCCGGGGTGTGCATGCTATCAGGATCCGTTTCACGCAGGAAATCGGCAATAATTCCAAGGGTGAAGCGATCCTTGAGCAACGGAGCGTGTCCTTGGGCGTGAATCGTAATCGAAGCAAGGCGTGGATGACGCCGCTCCATTTCCAGAACAGTTCGTGCGCTTAGTATATCGGATTTTTCCCCGCGCAGAACGAGAACGGGTACGCGCTTGACAGCCTCGAATTGCGTCCACATCGTCGGGATCTTCTGTGAAATATCGATTTCCGACAGGGCGTTGCCGAGCTTGTAGTCATAGGCCTGCGCGGGACGGCCATTCTCTTCCTTGAAAAGCTGACGGGCAAGGGTCTCCCAATCGTCATCATCCAGATTGGTGAAAAATCGCTTGTTCATTGAGCGCACAAGGTCTGTCGCCTCTTCCCAGGAGGTTGGCACGGGCACCTTGCCCGCATAGCCCATGATCCGTGCAAGGCCCGCGGTTTCGATCTCGGGGCCGATATCATTCAGGATCAGGGCCGAAAGCGCATTGGGGCGCATGAGAGCGATCAGCATGGCGATAATGCCGCCTCGCGAGGTGCCGATGATGGATGCGTTCTCCAGGCCGCGGATCGCCATTAGATCGAGAACGTCCAGCATTTCGATGAATGGCGAATAGTTGCGCCAGTTCGGATCCCAGTCGGATTCGCCGCGCCCCCGATAATCGGGGCAGTAAATGTCCCGCGGGCGCGAGGGATGGTTGGCGAGAAACACTGCAAGGTCATGGAAATCGGAGGAATTGCGCGTCAGGCCGGGCAGACAGATCACAGGCCGCTGCCCCTTGACCGGACTTCCATAATGCCGCGCGTAAAGTGTAAGCCCTGTATTGGACGTGAAGCGTATCTCTTCCCAATCCTCATTCATATATGGGTTCCCATCAGGATAGGATGCCGGGCATGAGAGGCCCGAATCAGGTGCGAGACAGCTTACCCACTCCTTATTTTAGTTGGAAGCCGTCTGGCCAGCCAGCAGGAATTTGGGCTTGTCCTTGCGTCCGCGATGAAGGTCTTCGGCCAACCTGATTTGAGCATTTTCATTGAGCAGGCGCGACCGGTAAACCTGAGCGCTTTCTAGGATCTTGTGCACATAGTCACGGGTTTCGGTAAAAGGAATGCGCTCGATCCAGTCGATCGGGTCAACCTTGCTGTCGCGGGGATCTCCCAGTTCCTTCGACCAGCGGCGGACGCGCCCTGGCCCGGCATTATAGCCTGCGAGAGCCATGATGTAGGAGCCGTCATAATTGCTGATGAGCTGATGAAGAAATGCCGAACCGAGCGAGACGTTGTAAGCAGGGTCCGAGGACAGCTTTCTTTTCGCATAGGGAACTTTATTCCGGCGGGCGACGAATTTTGCGGTTGAAGGTAGCAATTGCATCAGGCCGACCGCGCCGGCCGGGCTGACAACGCCCGGGTTGAATTCGCTTTCCTGGCGCGTCAGAGCGTGTATGAGCGCTTTTTCGACATTCTGTCCGCTTGCGATGGCCGAGAATTCCGGCAATGCGCGCGGATAGGCGTAATGCTCCACCGGGAAATCCCGATTGATCGCAATCTTCGCCATGCGAACCGTATGGTGTGGCGGCGCGATCCGGCTTGCCAGTTCGCAAAGCAGAATGATTTGCGGAGCGCTTTTGATTTCCCGCGCCCGGTCGTACATGAACAGCGACAGGAGATTATTGAAATCCGCCTTCTGCGCGATGACCATGGCCTTGCTGACGTCATCAGCCACAAATTGGTTGATATCGCCTTGCGTTGGCCGGGTATATTGCCGGAAGCTCAGAAGGGCGTCCGGCCCGGCGATCATCTGATGGGCAAGCTGGCCGTAAAATGTGTGATGATGCTCTGCGGCTTCGGTATAGCGTGCGCGGGCTTCATTGTGATTTCCTGCCGCGCTCTCGATGCGTCCAAGCCAGTAAGCGGCGCGCGAACGGCGCTTGGGAAGCCCGCCTGCAGCGATCGCCGTCAGGAAATGTTTCCGCGCGATGTCAGGTTTGTTGAGAAAGCGGAAGGCAATCCAGCCTGCCAAAAATTCGGCCTCGCTCAGATCCCAGTGCTCAAGTCCGGCATTTGGCTTGGCTGCCAGCGTATAGGCTATACCTGCGTTGCCTTCGTCTAGCGCGGAACGAATATGACGCCGGCGCTCTTTCCACCATTCCTTCGGAACAATCAGCTCTTCAGCTGTATTCGGCGCGCTGGTAAGAAGTTTGCGGGCCTTTTCATCATTCTTGTTCCGTCTCAGCCACTGCGCACGCGCATACAGGATTTGCGGGTCTTCCTTGATCTTGGGATCAAGATTGGTCAGCTGCGTGCCTGCGTTCCTGGCCCGTCGAACGGTTGCCATATGCGCCTTTACGGCTGATCGCCGGTCCTTGGCGATGAGAGGCAGGATGCGTTTTACCGCGTTCACATAGCGCTTCTTGTCCTGAATCAGCAAAAATCCGGCCCGCGCATAGTGATCTTCAGCATCAAGAACTTTCAGGAGACGTATCTTTTTCTCGATTGCCGGTGACAGAACATACCCCCGCCAGGCCTGCTTAATACGTTTGACGCCTTCCGCCTTCCGCTCCTTTTCGATCAGAGCGATGCCGAGTGCAGCATAGCCGACACCGCTTGTTGGCTCGCGTCCGGCAAAATAGGACAAGATGACATCGGCGGTGCCCTCGCGCCAGAACAGGGCGTCCTCAATGGCAGCCTCAGTTTCTTCCCGTCCTGGCCAGAGCGGATTTTTGTCCAGAAAATCAATGATATCGCTAGCTTGGGTGTCTGGCGCTTTGTTGCGGTAGAAGTACCAGCGGGCAAATTTCCGGGCCACTGGATCGGTAAGCCTGGCTTCAATTTTGCGTGCTTGGGTAAATTTTTGCTTGAAGGTGAGTTCGACGACTTCCTTCAGGGCTTCGATGTCGTCATTGCCGATCGAATAGGAAAAAAGCGGCTGGAGCGCCTTATCGCTTTCGGCCTTGCTCCATGGCGTGGAAAACTGCTGCGCGCGTTTGTCTCGCTTTTGCTGAAGCCGTTCCTCGTGATGCGGTGCACGGACAGGCAAGTCCGGAATGTCGAGAATTTCCTGCTCTGAGTTGAGCGTTGTTGAATGAATCTCCTCAACATAGGAGGGAACGACGCGCCCGGCATTCGTCTGCTTGGTCTCAACCGGGGCCTTCTCATCGGAACCGGCTTGGTTCGACGGATGTTGCCTTGGCCGCGGCGCAGGTTTTTTGAATGCGTCTGTCTTTTTGACCGAAGCCGTAAGCGCCGGTTCGGAACCAGATGACAGCGCCGCTTTCGGAGCCGCACCAGAAATCGACGCCGGGGGATTTTCCCGCCCCGATTTAGGGGCTACCTGTTCGGGCGCCGATGGAACAAGAGCTGCGCCCTTTAAACTTGCAGAGAGATTGTTTGTAGCGTGCCCATCCCGCGCCTGGGTTTGCCAGGGCTGAACCACGAACAGAACCGTTGCGCATGTTGCGACCGTGAAGAACACGGTCATTATGGGTTTTGCCAAAGGAGCAAGGAACTCGTAATCACGCATTTTTGCCGCCGGTTTCCTATCGTCGCCTATGGACGATCAGGTCGTCTTATGTCATCAAAATGTTAACGGGTTCTGCAGCCCTTTCAAAGATAACCAAAACTCCAAGAGATTTCAGTGAATCCATTAAGGCCAGAACACGACACGGTGCGCCCAGGATCTCACATTTTGGAGAAAAGCTCGGCTTGCCGCTGCTCATACAAATCACTATGGTCCGTTTAGGTTAATTCTGAGGCGATGGTCGTATGTCGGCCAACTTTTGAAGGTTTTATCATGTTTCGGGGATCATTCACGGCACTTATAACTCCGTTCGACAACGGCGCGCTGGACGAGGATGCGTTCCGAAAGCTTGTCGAATTACAGATCGGCGAAGGCACGAACGGTCTCGTTCCGGTTGGTACGACGGGCGAGTCGCCGACGCTGTCGCATGACGAGCATCAGCGTGTTGTAGAAATCTGCGTCAAGCAGACCAATAAGCGCGTTCCGGTCATGGCGGGCGCGGGATCGAACAGCACGGCCGAAGCTATCGAACTTGCGAAATTCGCCCAGTCCGCAGGGGCGGATAGCGTTCTGGTCGTAACGCCCTACTACAACAAGCCGGGCCAGGACGGACTGTATCAGCATTACAAGGCGATCAATGATGCGATCAGCATCCCGATCATCATCTACAACATACCAGGCCGCAGCATTATCGATATGAGCGTGGCGACTATGGCGCGTTTGTTCGAGTTGCCCAATATCGCTGGCGTCAAGGACGCCACCGCCAACATGTTGCGCGTTTCCCAGCAGCGTTTGGCGATGGGGCCGGAATTTTGTCAACTGTCCGGCGAAGACGCCACCGCGCTTGGTTTCAACGCGCATGGCGGGCAAGGCTGCATATCCGTGACCTCGAATGTCGCGCCGGCGCTGTGTTCGCAGTTCCAGGCGGCCTGTCTCGACGGCGATTACCGGAAAGCGCTGGAGATTCAAGATCGTCTGATGCCCCTGCATGATGCGTTGTTCATCGAAAGCAATCCGGGGCCGGTCAAATACGCTGCGTCGTTGCTCGGGATCTGCAAGGCGGATGTCCGCCTGCCGCTCAGCCCGATTGCCGACAGCACGAAGGAGCATGTTCGCGAGGCCCTCGACAAGGCTGGCATCCGCGCGCTGGAGGCGGTCGTAGACTAGCAAGCCATGGCCGCACCGAAGAAAAAACCGGCGCGCCGCTCCGTCGCGGAAAACCGCAAGGCGCGCTATGAATTCGAGATCCAGGAAACATTCGAAGTGGGCATCGTTCTCACCGGGTCCGAGGTAAAATCGTTGCGCGAAGGCAAGACGAATATTGCCGAATCCTATGCGACGGAAGAAGGCGGCGAAATCTATGTGATCAACGCCTATATTCCGACCTACAAGGAGGCCAACCGCTTCAATCATGAAGAGCGCCGTCCGCGTAAGCTGCTTCTGCACCGGCGCGAGATCGCCAGGCTGATCGGCGCGATCCAGCGGGAGGGCATGACGCTTGTTCCGCTGCGCCTCTTTTTCAACGATAAGGGGCGCGCTAAGCTGGAAATCGGCCTTGCAAAGGGCAAGAAGCTCCATGACAAGCGGCAGACGGAAAAGAACCGCGACTGGGACCGCCAGAAAGCCCGGCTATTGCGCGAGAAGGGGTAGTCCGCGGAGCAGCCGCCCGGACGGAGCACAGCAAGATCCGGGCCAGCCGGTCAGCTCTCCCGGTCTGCGCTGCGCGTGATCCGGCCTATTCAGCGGCGACCGACGGGTAAAGGCCCCATTCGCTCTGGTTCAGCGCCTTGCGCAGATGCCCGGCCAGCACGCGGACATTTGGCTCAAGCACCATGCCATCATGATCGCCGGGAACCTCCACGATCGCCAGATTACGGATAAAGGGCGACCAGCCATTATCGGCGTGAATTGCGCCGCGATCGGCGTTCAGCTCGCGGCCGTCCGACAGGCGGTAGGCTATGCGCAGTTTGGGCCGCAGCAAGAGCACCTGCCCGTCATACGGAGCGGCTTCATAGCGTGACAGGGCGTGCATGAAGGCTTCCTGGACATCCTTGCTATGGAACTGCTCTGCGCTGGCCGGCTCGGAATTTCGTTCGCGAAGACGCTGCCGCTCCCATTCAATCCGCCATTTGACGTAGCGCACGAAAAACGCCGTGCCTTCGCGCCGGATGTCCTGCGTCCGGATCGAAATGCGGTCGAGCATCGAAAGCGAGACATCTTCCGGATAAGGCGTGTCCAGCAGCGACAGCATGGCGATCATCTCGCCTGCCGCCGTCAGTTGCTGTGCCATTTCATAGGCAACGAGCCCGCCACCGGAAAATCCGCTCAGGAGATAAGGGCCTTCGGGCTGGATGGTCCGGATTTCCTTGAGGTAATCACGGGCCATGTCCTCGAACGTTTCATGCGGCGCTTGATCGCCGTAAAGTCCGCGCGCCTGGAGGCCGTAGACAGGCCGGTCCTGGCCGATCTGGATGGCGAGATGGCGCAGATTCAAAATATTGCCGAACATGCCCGCGCAGACAAAGAAGGGCGTTTCGTTCGGATTCTTGCCAGTGCTCATCTGCACGAGATGAACAAATGTTTGCTCTGGCGCGGCCGGACTGTTTTCATTGTCGGCTTTCGCGCCGCCGCCAACCGCCGCGCCGCCTCTGGCTTCAATCAATTCGGCGCATTGTGCGATGGTCGGGGCTTCGAAAAGGACCGAAATCGGGAAGTCGACGGCAAACGCCTTCCTGATCATGCGGAACAGGCGTACCGCAATCAATGAGTGGCCGCCAAGATCAAAGAAATTGTCATGCACGCCGATCGTCTGCACACCGAGCAGCTCCGACCAGTATCCGGCAAGCGTTTCTTCAAGCTCATTGCGGGGGGCCACGAAATCATTGTCGAGCGTGGGGCGCTCGAAAGCGACGGCGGTGTCGGTTTCTTCATCGCTCTGCGTGGCCGTACGCTGAAGGGCGGGCAGGTCCATCGAGCTGACGATGATCTGCGGCAGGCCCGAGCCGATGGCGCGCATCAGAGCTTCGACGCCCTCATTCGGGGCAATGCCATTGTCAACCTGCCGGGCGAGGCGGGCAAGGGCAGGGGACAGCTCCTGCTGACCAGAAGCCGATTGGGGAACCGGCTTCTGAGCGGCGTCATTTGCATGGTCCTGAGCAGAAGCTGCAAAGTCAGCGGTCTGCAGGAGCTGTTTGACCGTGAACTTCTCGATTTCGACCAGAACCTGCCCATTCTCGTCATATATCGTGATATCGAACACGGCGTAACCATCGCCAAAGGCGTCTTCGCTGTTCAGGCGCACATGGCTCCATATGCGCTGTGGAAGTGAATGCAGAATGCGTATGCATCCGTAGGACATCGGAACCCAGAGCTTCGCGGCGGGATCATATCCGGGAACCAGCTCCATCGCGTAGCCGGTTGCAATGTCGAGAAGCGCAGGATGAAGCCGGGTCTGGCCATCCAGATCGCCTGTGAATGCCTCGGCCAACTCAAGCCGCGCCATCGCTTCCGCCTTGCCGAGATGGAGCGAGCGCAGCACCTTCCAGCGTGGGCCGAAATCGAGATGGGCTTCCTGCGCGGACCGCAGCGCCTCGCCTTCAGCCTCCACGATCTTGCCACTACATGCGCTGGCGATCCCGGCAGGATCGACGGCTTCGCGTCTTGCGCCCCAATGGGGCCTCACGCTAGCCTCGGCGTGTTTGATCCAGCCCGAGACCTCCTCGCTTGCGGATTTGGTCTCGATCGTCACTTTCTGCCGCGCGCCGCCAAGACGCTCCAGTGTAACGCGCGCGATCCGGGATCCGCCATCCGGTATCGGCAGAGGGCGAAGGAATGTCAGGTCGGCGATCTCATAAGCGCCGTTGATCCCGGATGCGGCCAGCGCTTGCGATATGGCCTCGATATAGCCTGTCCCCGGCCAGACGGCTTCGCCATTCGCCAGACGGTGCTCGTTCCGGATCCAGTGGCGTTTGGCGTCCCAGCGGCCTTCGAATGCCTCACGGCCTTCGGCGTCGCGGATATTGCGGTCAAACAGGTAATTGTCGATGGTCGTGATCGATGCGGGGGCGTCATTGTCCTGCTCGACGGTCTGGACCGAGCGCGCTGCAAGCCCGGTCTCCTTCCAGACGCCCCAGTGAATAGCGACCACATGCGGCGCTTCGCCCTGGGCACGACTTTCTGCGAACGCATTGAGGAACGCGTTGGCGGCAACATAATCGACCTGCCCGGCCGGTGCGATGTCGGTACTGGTGGAGGAGAACAGCACGATAAGGTCAAGCGGCTGATCGGCCAGCGCTTCGGCAAGGATAACGGAGCCCATCACCTTCGGCGCAAATACGTCGTTGATGTCGCCCGGTTCCTTGAGCTGGATCAACTCGTCCTTGACGATACCCGCCATGTGCAAAAGGCCGTGAACCGCGCCGAAACGGGCTTTGGCGTCGGCGACAAGCGCTGTCATGGCTTCGGCATCGGTGACATCGGCGCTGGCGTAAAGCACTTCGCCGCCGGCATCTTCGATGGCTTTGATCGTTGTGATCGCCTTGCCGATCCGGTCCGTATCGCCATAGGTCGTAACATAATCGTCCCAATTGTCGCGCCCGGGAAGCTCGGTCCGGCCGAGCAGTACGAGCCTGGCCTTGTAGCGGCGGGCCAGATCCAGCGCAAAAACAGAGCCAAGATCGCCAAGCCCGCCGGTCAGCAGGTAGACGCCATTTTCGCGGAAGCGGTCTGCGCCTTTTTTCGGCGCGTCCAGCTTGTGCGCTTCATGGGCCTGTTTCCAGCGGCGTCCATTGCGGTAGGCGATGATCTCGCTATCATTCTCCGCAAACAGATCATCCCATAGCTGGTCGATCAGTTCCGGCGCAGTGGCCACATCACGCACAGCCTCGGTCGAAAGGAAGCCATTGCTCCGGGCCGGTTGCGCCTCGTCTGATGCCGGAAGGTCGATCCCGCGCACCGATATGGACGGCATCTCCTTCGGTATGACCTGCACAGGGCCAAGGATGGTCGCCTTTTCAGGGTAGGGCACGGCCTCTTCGCCAACGCGCTGCATGCCGTTGGTGACGACCGTAATCTGAATATCGTGTGCGGCGTCCGCTTCAGCGAGCGCCTGAGCGAGGTAGAACAGGCTGAAAAAGCCGCGTTCCTGGTTGCGGTGGAAGAAGCTTGAACCGGGGCGATGGCGATGCGCGCCGGTGAACAGGCCCATATGCAGGATGCCCTCTGGGATGCCGCCATTTGCGGTAAGCTCCTGAAACAGCGCATCGTAGCCGGGCCTGCCGTCCTCATCGCAAAGCGTATAGGCATTGTCGCCAAGTTTGGCGAACACATCACTTGGGGCAACCGTAATCACCTTGTGGCCGCCATCGCGCAGACGGGCCGCAATCTTCTCGCCCGCGCCGGTGTCGTCGAGGAAGATCAGCCATGATGAGAGTTGCGCGTCTGCGCCGTACTTCGTATCGGGCAGCGACTGGCGCCAGATCGGTTTCCAGCCCCAGTCGCTGATCTGCGTAATCTTGGCCAGCGCTTCGCTGTCCTGATCCGTGCGCCGGTTTTCCACGATATCGAGGAAGTAGTGCTGGTGCTGGAACGGGTAGGTCGGGAGCGGTATGCGTTGCGGTGCGCTATCCCGCCACTGCCGATCAAGATCAACGTCAAGCCCGGCCGCACGGCATCTGCCGATCGTGCCGAGTAAATGCAGCTGGTCGTCCGTCTTTTCATCCGGGTGCGGAAGGCTGTTCGCAACCTGATTGGCGGTGATGGCGTCCTGCGCCTTGGCAAGCGAGGAAAGCGCACGTCCAGGTCCGGCCTCGATATAGAAATGGCGGCCGGTTTCTGCCACTGTCTTGACGCAATCGGAAAAGCGAACCGTCGAACGCAGATGGGTTGTCCAGTAATGCGGGTCTGCGGCCTGTTCGCCGGTCAGAAAGTTCCCGGTCAGATTGGAGATGATCGGGATTTCGGGAGCTCTCAGGCTGATGCTGCGCAGGAACGCCTCGAAGCGCGACAGGATCGGGTCGAGCAGGCGGGAGTGCGCGGCAATGTTTATGGGCACCCGGTTGGCTTCGATATCTTCCGCGAGCAGCGCCTTGCGGAATGTCTCCAGCTCTTCATCTCTCCCGGAGACGACGCACAAATCAGGCGCATTCACCGATGCGATATCAAGCGTTTCCGGCACACGGCGTTTCAACTCTTCAGGCGGGAGCGCGACGCTCAGCATGCCGCCGCCAGTGATCTCGTCGAACAGCTCGCCGCGCAGCCGGACCAGCTTGACCGCATGTTCGAAACTGAGAACGCCTGCGATACAGGCAGCGGTGTTCTCGCCCATCGAATGGCCGATCATCGCTTTCGGCTTGATACCCCAATCGGCGAATAATCGCGCAATGGCGACCTCGATAATCAGGATGGCTGGAAGCTGAAGCGACGGTTTCAACAGGCGATTTGCGGCGTCCGGGGCCTTATCATCAAGCCAAAGCTGGCGGATTTCGGCCGCGACATCGGCTGGCAGATAGGATAGCCCCTCGTCAACGCTTGTCTTGAAGGCGGGCTCATGGACGTAAAGCGATCCGCCCATGCCCGGATATTGCGCGCCGCCGCCTGGGAACAGGAACACCGCGCCGGCAAGATCCTCGATTGTGGATTGAGAAAAGATACTCGTCTGATCGCCGGATTTGAGAGAAAGCGCTGCATCGTCCGTGTCGCGAACGGCGATAACGCCATTATGCTCGAACTGGCGGCGGCCCTTTGCCAGCGAATGGCTGATGTCGGTCAGGCGGATATCGGGGCGGTGATCGATGTAAGCGCCGATGCGTTCGGCGGCATGTCCGACCGCCTTGTTTGTCCGCGCCGAGAAAAGCAGGATTTGCGGTATCTCCGGTTTTTCTTTGGGCTGAAGATCCAGCTCCGGCGCTTCCTGAAGCACGGCATGCGCATTCGTGCCGCCGACGCCGAGCGAATTGACGCCCGCAAGCCGCGGGCCTGTTGACGTCCACGGCGTCAGGCGGTCATTCACGAGGAACGGGCTGTCCGCGAAATTGATCGCCGGGTTCGGCTTTTCGAAGCCGAGGCTTGGCGGGATTTCCCGGTTCTCCAGTGCCAGAGCCGTCTTGATCAGGCTGACAATGCCGGCAGCGGTGTCGAGATGGCCGATATTCGTCTTGACGGAGCCAACCCGGCAGAAACCGTTATTCGTGCTGGTCTGGCGAAAGGCCTGTGTCAGCGCTTCGATCTCGATGGGGTCGCCGAGATAGGTGCCAGTGCCATGGCATTCGACATACTGGACGCTGTCAGCCGGAATGTCAGCGATAGCAAGGGCTTCGACGATGGCGGCAGCCTGTCCGCTCACGCTTGGCGCGAGATAGCCGGCCTTGCTTGCGCCGTCATTGTTGATCGCTGTCGACTTGATGACCGCGCGGATCGGATCGCCATCGGCCAGGGCGTCAGCGAGCCGGCGCAGAACAACGACGCCGGAGCCGCTGCCGAAGACCGTTCCGGCGGCGCGATGATCAAATGCGCGGCAATGACCGTCGGGCGAGAGAATTTCACCATCCTGATAGATATAGCCGCGCCGGTGCGGCAGCTCGATCGTGGAGCCGCCCGCAAGCGCCATGTCGCATTCGCCGCTGAACAGGCTCTGGCAGGCATAGTGAACGGCAACGAGCGAGGTCGAGCAGGCCGTTTGCACATTGACGCTTGGCCCATGCAGATCGAAGGCGAAGGACGCGCGGGTCGACAGAAAATCTTTGTCATTGCCCGTATGGCGCAGCAGGAACATGCCCGTCTCGTCGACAAGGCCCTTATGGCTGCAGACGTTGAAGTAGAAATAGCTGCCCATGCCGCAACCGGCGAAGACGCCCACGGGGCCGTCAATATGCTCTGGCGTGCGGCAGGCCGTTTCCATCGCTTCCCAGCTGCATTCCAGAAACTGGCGATGCTGCGGGTCCATGATCGCCGCTTCTTTCGGACTAAGCCCGAAGAATTCGGCATCGAACATTCCCATATCCGGCATGTCGGCCGCGCGCGGGACATAGTTTTTCTTCCGCATGCGATCCGGCTTTTCGCCCGCTTCCAGCAATTCATCTTGCGACAGATCGCGAATGGATTCGACGCCGTTTCTGAGATTGGACCAGAATTCGCTTGTATTGCGTGCGCCCGGAACGCGCAAGGCCATTCCGATAATTGCAATATCGCTATCCGAGTACTCGCCACTATTCGTCATCACACTTAATCCAAACGTCGTTTCAGCCGGGTAATCTTAGGCTTGTATAGATGACTAATTGTTCAATAAGCTTTTTTGCCCAGCACAAGGACCGTCCGTGCAACGATTTCGAGGTCGAGCCATATCGACCAATTGTCGATGTAATAGAGGTCATGCTGCATTCGGTCCTGAATGCATTTGAGCGTGTTTGTTTCACCGCGATAGCCATTGACCTGAGCCCAGCCGGTAATTCCGGGCCGAACGCGTCTGCGCCGCGAGAACAGGTCGAGCCGCGCATCGAAATCCTCATCATGCGCAATTGCATGCGGGCGCGGTCCGACAATCGACATGTCGCCGAGCAACACATTGATAAGCTGTGGAATTTCGTCGAGGCTGGAGCTGCGCAGGAAACGGCCGATCCGGGTGACACGGTTGTCGTTCCTTGTCGCCTGCACGACCACTGGCCCATCCTCGGCAACTGTCATGGTGCGGAACTTGAAGATCCGGAAAATGCGGTTGTTCTGCCCGTACCGGCGCTGGCGGAAGAAGACCGGGCCAGGGCTGTCAATCTTGATGGCGATGGCGATGATTGCCAGCAGCGGCGCGAGCGCGATCAGGCCTGCCCCGGCCAGAACATAGTCCAGGCATCTTTTGGCGATGTGTCCACTCTCCGAACTGGGTACGATATTGATGACATCCATCTTGAGATTGCCGAGGGATCGTGACCCGCTGATCGGGCAGGGATAGCTTTCGAGGTTGGAGCACAGCAGCAGCTCGGTGGAGAAGGAGCCAAGGCTTTTGACTGCGGCCTCGATGGTCTCACTTTCCGTGATTGGCAGGGCGATTATGACGGTGTCATACAAACCTTGCTGAATCGCGCGCCGCAATTCCTGAAGCCGGAGATCGACATCGGAGCCGTCTCCATGCGGATCCGTGACATAGATATCGGATATGCCGCCAAGCGATGCATTCTTGTCGTATTCAAGGCGGAAGGCTTCTGTGAATGCAGGCGTGCCGAACACTGCGACAGTGTGTTTGAGATTTCCTGCCTGAATTTGTCTGCGCAGATAGCGGGTCGTCCACCACCGCGCCAGCACCAGCGAACCGGCGCTCAGGGTGAACCAGGTCAACATCCAGCCGCGAGAGAACAGATCCGACGCCTTCAGTACGTACAGAATTCCCAGCAGGACCAGAAATGACAGCGCAAGGCTGCTCCAAAGTTTTCCGAAACCGATCAGCGGCCCTGGAAGCAACTCTGCTTTATACAAGCCCAGCTGCTCGAAGAAAAGACTACAGATTATACCCAGAAATGCCGATAATACTATGTACTTAAATAGTAAATCCTCATTGCCTAGATATAGGTCGATATAAAAAAACTTCGCAGCCACCCCGCTCAAGAAGATCGCAAGAAGGTCAAAGATCAAGAACATGGATATATGTGTGTTCAGCCTGCGACCGCCATTCGCCGATCGGGGAACGCGCGCATTCATATCGCGTTTCTTGCCTTCCGGTCCAATGCGGTTCTTTAAACTGTAACCTTGAATGTTCATTCTTCAACCCCTGCATTCATATACTGCATTACAATTTTATTATTCTTTTATTCTTATTTTTCTATGTGTTAACACCGGATTGTCCGCGAGAATTAGTTTCTGGTTAACGAAGAAACGATGTTCAGCCTGTTGGTATAGTCTCGATATTTTCGAGATCGTCCGGCTTACGCCCTTTTTGCGGTAAGCCGACTTGAGGAAATCTTTTGGAAACGCGATACAACGGGTAGTCCTGATAGCGTTTCAAACTCGTTTTTCAGTCTTACGCCGGGAAAGAACAATTCCAGCAGCAAGACCAGCCCGCCCGTACCGACGATGCTTAGAAAGAAGATTGCGATGGCGATTTTCTTTGCCGGGCTGTTACCAAAGACCGGGTCTTGCGGGCGGCCGACAACGACAACGCCGGAGGCGTCAAGAACGCCGAAGAAATTCTTGCTCTGTGGCGATATCTGGGCTTCCAGCTCCTCGTAATCGGTGACAGCTTTCCGGTAGATGGCGTATTGATTGATGAGGTCTGCTCGGACGCTGGCGTCCGGCGCAATAAGTTGCTCGATGTCCTTTTTGCGTCTCGTCAGCTCTTCGAGACCGCCTGAGCTGTTCCTGCTCGCGTTGCTGCGGCGATTGATACGGATTTTGCGTTCCAGACTTTGCAGCGTATCAAGCCGGCTTTCGATCGCCTGGGCTGTGCCGACCTCTGACTGCTCAATGACCTGCCTCAGGATTTGTTGTTCCTGCTCGACGACTTCGGACCGTTTCAGAAGCGCAAATTGCGATGCGCTGAGGATGCCCCGATTGGGACCGGCCAACCCTTCCATGATGCGCGCAAGGATGATTTCAAGCTTTTGACCGAGGCCGTCGGGTTCTTTTGCGTCGAGGCTGATCTCAAGCGCCGAGCCACCAAGCATCGTAAGATTGATGGATGAACGGGCGACGCCAAGAAGTATGGACAACTCCCCTGGATCAGACATATCGGCATTGTTGATGATCTGCGGCAGCAACTCGCGCATGATGTGATCGCTTTTCAGCCATGCTTCAATGGCTGCAACTTGCTCCATCATTTGCTGGCGGGTTGGCCGTGAAGTATTGCTGCTATTGGCATGAAGCAGGATCAGCGACTTTGCCGTATATTTGGTTGACGACATTTTGCCGGCGAATATGGCCGCAGGCACGGCAATAAACATTATGAGCATGACAACCAACCACCTTCTCCGGATCGTGTCGAGAAGGAGCACAAGATACTCGCTGATTGTCTGTGTTATAGTTGCGCTCATTATTATACTCACATGCTTCAATGGTGGCTGTTGTCAGGATTTCGACAAAAGCTTGTTAAAAGGCAGCTTGTAGTCGTTCAGTAAAATGCCTTCGATTTGCA
Organism: Hyphomicrobiales bacterium; assembly: GCA_019634405.1. Lineage (GTDB taxonomy): Bacteria > Pseudomonadota > Alphaproteobacteria > Rhizobiales > Rhodomicrobiaceae > JAHQVI01. Next base: position 13,571 of record JAHQVI010000129.1, on the reverse strand, counting down.
TGCCGCTTACCTTGGAGCTGGCCATACACTGCTGAATCTCATTGTGGGTCGTGCGTCCCGTTTCGCAGACGATGAATACGGCGTCGCAAGCTGCGCCGGCCGCCAGATTTACCGGTGATGGCTGGCCGGATTTGGTGACGATGGTGGGGAGGTCCGCAATAATGACCTCGTAAAATTGCAGCGCGGTCTGAAATATTGAGTGGAAGTAGTCCGCCTTCTGAGGAAGTACGAAACCGACCCGCGAGAGATCTACATAGTGCAGCCGCTTGTTGATCGGTGCTGCCGAGGCCGTCAGGTTCAGCAATCTCGACTGGGTTTCTTCAGCGGCATCACCGACAACGGCGCTATTGGCATCGATAAGCAGTGTGCGGTGGCCATAATCGCTGTAACCTTGTGCGATCGCCGCCGTTATGCTGCTGCTGCCCACCTCGTCGCATATGCCTGAAACGCCAACAGTCTTGGCAAACCGGGCTTCGGCAAATGCAATGGTGCGCAAAGCGGATTCTTTCCAGGGGGCGAGCCGTTCGGCGTCAAAGCGCGCCAGGACAACATCAGGAATGACGATAGGATCAATCGCAAACTGATCCTCTCTTGTTTCGTCAACGCTTAGATCGCGCTTCAAAAGCATATGATTCATGGTCTGACACCGTTACTAGTCTCTTTTGGAACGAATCCAGCCGATCGGTTTCCCTGAAAGCGCGGCCGCATAAACTGTCAACTTTGATAGAGCATAAGCTGGTATCCGTCTGAAAAACATGAGGTAATAGTTACTCTGTCCAATTTGCCAAATTGACAGCACAATGGCCGATATGAGGAAGATTGCGGCGAGCGCGGACAAAACAAGAGGCGTTATCCAGCCACCGGCAATGACGGTTAACAAAGCGGTAAACCCTGTGCCTGCTATGGCGAAAAGCAGGAATGTCAGCGGGGGAACCGCTATGTCCGCAGCCAGCGTGAAAAGGTTCAGATTGCCGTTTGCGGCTGCGCGGGCCAGCAGAGAGGGCACTTGACGCGCAATGATGTTCAGATGGCCGCGTTCCCAGCGCGCGCGCTGCGTATTCTGGCCTTCCGCGCTTTCGGGGAATGTGCTGAGGACGCGCGCCGCGGGCAGGAACAGCGGAGCCCTGCCGGACTCGGCCAGTTCCAGCCCAAGAGCGATGTCTTCGACGATATTGTCCGTTCCAAGCCTTGCCTTTACGAGAATGTCCCAGGGAAACGCCATGCCGGTTCCCATGAGTTGACATGGCAAGCCCAGTTTTCGCAATCCGAGCGGGCGAATGTAGTTCTTGATCGTCCAGGCGAGTGAGGCGATTGTCAGATAATCGCTGGATGCGCCGGGGGGCGGATCGAGATCGTAGCGGGCCTGCACGGGCCGTTGCGTGTTGAAGGCTTGCGCGCCGATCTGCTGCAGTGCGCCGGTTTCGGCGTAGCAATCCGCATCGAGAATAATGACGACATCGGGAGGCGCCTCGGACAGGTAGCGGACGCCATATTCAAGCGCAAAGCCTTTGCCTCGCCGCACCGGATCATTGCGGATCACGACCTCGGCGCCTTCTGCTTTGGCGATCCGGGCCGTTTCGTCGTCGCAATTATCTGCGATCACGACAAAGCGGTCGCCCGGCAGAAGCTCGTTCTTCAGCCTGCGCAGCGTTTCGCCAATACCCAGCGCCTCATTATGGGCCGGCATGAGTATGGCGGTTTGCACTGGTTTGGCAGCCTGCCGCCTGTAGGCGCGCGCGGGTAGAAAAGATGCAAGCACTTCAAGCAGCAAAATTGCGGCAAGCACGCAGGTCAGCCCTGCGGCTATAGCGATGAAAAAGGACAGGCACTGGGCGAGCGCGATCAACATGGCATTAGCTCTGGCAATCGGCGAGCGCAGGACGCGGCATTGCGGGAGCCAGCTGTTTGTAGGCGCCATGCTGATAAAGCAATGCGCTGCAATTCGATTTTGTACGGGCGCTTATCAGCTCACCGACGAAAATTGTATGCGTTGCGACCGCTGTGTGATCGATAAGCTTGCATTCCAGCGAACAAATCGTGTCTCGAAGAAGCGGAGCGCCGGTGCTCCCCTCGGTCCAGTCTCCAAGTGCGAAGCGGTCCTCGCCATAAATCTTATTGGCGCCGGAAAAACCAACGGCAATTGCTTCCTGATCGGACGACAGGAAATTGATGCTGAAACAGCCGTGATCAATGATACAGCCATGGGCAATCGCATTCTGATTGACGCAAGTCAGTACAGTCGGAGGATTGTCGCTTACGGAGCATATCGCTGTTGCTGTCAACCCGTTGCGCTGGCCCGGTTCGCCCGCTGCGATGATGGCGACTGGCGCTGCGACTTCCCGCATGATCTGACGGAAAGCGCTGGCGTCGATACGCCGGGGCGCGCCGCCGGCATCGTCCTTCCTCAAAGTGAGGTGTTGTTTCCACGCAGACAAAGTTGAAGACAAGACGCGCATTAGACGGGTCTCCAGGAGTTTCAGGCAAACTGCCGTAGTACATTCTGATTTGATGCTTTGGCCCATTCTCCGGATAGAATAGGGCATTATTTCAGAATTTTGAATGTATTTATACGTCCTTCGTTAACACCGTACCTCTGTACGGTCTGGTTAACGTATTATTATCATTCATAAATCAATTGCCTGACCCTTATGCGTCACCCGCAGCCGCAGCGCCCGGAATTGGTAGTGTCCGTCCGCCGCTTGTGGCGTCGGCATGCGGTATTTCATCTGAGAGCAGATAATCTGCTTCATTCAGTTCGAAGGCTCTTCTGAGCGCCGCCGAACCTGCTTTGATATGGAAGCTGACGCCGCTCTGTATCGCGACCTTCCGCGCCATGATGAGAAGGCCAAGAAAGCGCTGATCAATTTCGGTAGTGTCCGACAAATCGACCGACAGCGTCCAGCAACTCCCGGAGAAAGCCGACTTGAACTGTTGAATCGCATGTTCGACATTGCGCTCAATGGCGTGTCCCTTGACGACCAGCGTCCTTGCTGCAACGCCGTCCCTGATCGCGATTTCAAACGGCTTCGGGCGATTGGCCGTAAGGCGGTCGGCTATGTGCCGCTTGATGGCGAGCGGGAGTATGCGCGCGAGCGTGAGGCGAAGTAAGGCCAGACCATCGCTCCAGTAGCGGCGCCACAATTGCGGTTCCTCCTTGATGCGCCATAGCCACTCAAGTCCGTATTTCTGGAAAAAAAGCGGTGCGCGGGAAACCGTTCCGGCTTGGAAATTCATGCATGCGCCCAGATGGGACCTTAGCGGAATCCGAAGCTTGTCATGATTGCGCCGCAGCCATTCCTGTCCCTTTTGGGCGCCGAGCGCCACGACCAGGAAATCGGCCTCGCTATCGTTGATTTGATCAATTATGGCGTCGCTACTCATTTCCTCGATCGTGCCGAAGCCTGGATTGAGCGTTCCGACACATTCGACGCTTTTCGAGTTTGCATTGATCTCGGTGCTGGCTTTTTCGGCAACGCCGTCATCTCCACCGAAAAAGAATATTTTGATCGGGCGCTCCACTTCGTGCTGCTCAACCATCTTCTCGAACAATTCCGACCCTGCAACGCGCTCTTTAAGCGGAAGCCCCAGCAGTTTTGCGATCCAGATGAGCGGCATTCCATCGGCGACGGACATGTCGCTGATGAGCACGGATTCGCGGAACTTCTTATTACCGAGACTGCCGACGAGAAAATTCAGGTTCGGTGTCGACAGAAGGCAGCGGGATTTGTCGTGCGCCGCGCTGGTGGCCGACTTCAATGCGCCGTCCATATCATACGCGTCCAGCGGCAGGCCGAGAACGCAGTAAACATTGCGGTCGAGATCGTTAGCGGCAGCCTGCGCATCCTTGCGGCGATCCTGGAGGTTCTCTTCACCAAACGTCAGGCCAATAGTCACTTTGGCGCTGTCGTCGCGATTTGGTTTCAAAAGTGTTTCAGCTTCTGTACGCACTACAAATGTTCCTCATCGAGATCGCGCTTGTAATTTCTCAACCAAGTTTATTTAAAAATAAATTTGAATGAATTCCTGTGATGGTTCACAGCACATTTACGTTTGACTTAATTGTTTAGGAAGTTATTCCATCTCTCTTTAATGTCTTACCTAAACACATAAATTGGTAATTACGACCTGAAACATAATATTAAGGTTTATATACAAGCTCGATCTTGATGTATTAAAATGAAGCGTATCATTCTAATACAGTTCTAGATGATATTTATATGTATGTTAGGCTATGTGATATCATAGCTAGGAGGTGCGTCCAGCTATTTGAGATTGCGTTGGGGCGCAAAATTCAATTTTTAATTGTGAAGTATAAAGAATTTTAATATAGATACAATATTAACCAAAATAGTTCTGTGCCAAAATTCAACAATCAATTTAATTTTTTAAGGGGAATAGTAATATAGTCTGTATGTCGTCTATTAATTGGTTCAAGCGTAAATGATTGCTTGCAGACTATGATGAACAAATTTTCATATATGCGCATTTTTATATATGTTGTATGCAATACTCTGAATTCGTGTGAAAACGTTAATATAAATAGACTTTTAAACGCCGCCGTCGAAGCGGCTTTCGGATTTATCCGACAACAGGCGTCCACTTTTCGGTCTGATGCTGTGGCGGAATGCAGAGTTGTTAATGTGGCGGAAGATGTTGCAGTCGCGGGCTTCGAAGAATTTGAGCGGGCCTCGGCGGCGCATCCTGCGCTGACCACCGCCAGAGGCAATCTTTATCGTTCCGTGTTGCCGGCCGCCGGCGCCATGACGCAGAAGCTGGCCGGCAGGCGCAGAATCGACACGGGATTCCGAAATCATCTGGCGCAATAGCGCCTGATCTGACGCGGGGTCAGCTTATTGAGGAAGAGCGTGTCCACAGGTCGATTCCTGCTTCCAGGCACAGACCATCAATCTCCTTAAGGTCTTCGTTCGAGAAGTCGAGCCTGGCGAGCGCGCCAATGCTGTTTTCTATCTGCGATGGATTACTGGCTCCGATCAGCGCGGTCGTGACACGTTCATCGCGCAGCACCCACGCAATTGCCATCTGGGCCAGCGTCTGGCCGCGGCGCTCTGCGATCGCATTCAGTCCGCGAATGTGCTCAAGGTTTTTCTCCGTCAGGAATTCCTTGCGGAAATGGCTTGTCTCATCCGCGCCGCGCGAGCCCTTGGGGATGCCATTGAGATATTTGTTCGTGAGCAGCCCTTGAGCAAGCGGGGAGAAGGCGATACAGCCAATTTTCTCCTGTCCTAGAACATCGAGCAAGCCGCCTTCGACCCAGCGGTTGAACATCGAATAGGCGGGCTGATGGATCAGGCAGGGCGTACCCATCCCGCGCAGGATTTTGGCAGCTTCCGCCGTTTTGCTGGCCGAGTAGGAGGATATGCCGGCATAGAGCGCTTTGCCTGATCGCACGGCCGTATCCAGAGCCCCAAGCGTTTCCTCAAGCGGTGTGTCGGGATCAAGCCTGTGCGAGTAAAAGATGTCGACATAGTCCAGCCCCATCCGCGCCAGGCTTTGATCGAGGCTCGCCAGGAGATATTTGCGCGATCCCCATTCACCGTAAGGTCCGGGCCACATCAGATAGCCCGCTTTTGTGGAGATGATCAGCTCATCGCGATATGCGCCGAGGTCCGATTTCAATATGCGTCCGAAATTTTCCTCCGCCGAGCCAGGCGAAGGGCCGTAATTATTGGCGAGATCGAAATGGGTCACGCCAAGATCAAATGCGCGGAACAGCATATTTCGCGCATTGTCGAGCGGCGAGACGCCGCCGAAATTATGCCAGAGACCCAGCGAGATCGCGGGCAGCCTTATGCCCGAATGCCCGCAGCGGCGATAAAGCATGTCGTCATAGCGCTTTGGATTCGCGCTCCATTTACCGGTCATGATCGTTGGTCCTTTTTCGGCGTTGCCGCCAGTGTCGTGGCAACGCCGGAATACGGTCAAGAGGAAGGGCGACTATAGCACCTGTCAGGAAGGATTGCTCTATTCAGCGAGGAAAACCTCTTCGCCCTCGCCCTGGGGAACGGTTGCAGGGCGCTCGCAGCTTGTTTCCGTGTAGATGCGGCGGTTCTCCGAAGAGGCCCGCTCCAGGCTCTCCATGATTTCTAGAACATGCAGAGCGAGACCGCCATTGGCGCGGTGCGATCTGCCGCTGTTGATTGCTGCGGCCATGTCGTAGACGCCAGCCATGCGGTAATTCGCAACTTCCCGGCCTTCGCCCGCTGGCTGGTTGGGTTTGCCGAAAGGCTGTGTGCTGATGTCGATTGCTTCCCAGTCGCCATTGCGTGCGCTGATCTTGACGGCTCCGCCAAAAAAGTTCGGGTCGGGATTGAGGATGCTGCCTTCGGTGCCGTAAAGTTCGATCGGCTTGCGCTGATGTTTCCAGATATCCCACGACGCTGTGAAGGAGACATTCGCGCCATTCGCGAAATCGAGAATGCCGTTCACGGTCGTTGGAACCTCGACGGTGACCTGCTCGCCCTTGTGCAAATCGCTGGTGATCGTGCGTTTCTCCTGCCCTTTCGAGGCATGGGCGACAACACTGCGCACGGGGCCAAGGCAATTGACAAGCTGCGTGATCGGATAGCAGCCAATATCGAGAACGGGACCGCCGCCTTTCTGGAAGAAAAAGAACGGGTTGGGATGCCACATTTCCATGCCCGGTGTTGCGAATGTCACGGCTCCACCGGTCACGGTTCCGATCCGTCCTTCATCAATCAGCTTGCGGACAGTCTGATGGCCTGCGCCGAGAAATGTATCCGGCGCCGAGCCTATGCGCAGCTTGCGATCATCAGCCACCCTGACCAGTTCCTGCGCCTCGGAGAATGTCACCGCGAATGGTTTTTCCGAATAGACGTGCTTGCCGGCCTGCAGCGCCAGCTTGCTGATTTCGGCATGGGCTTGCGGAACGGTCAGATTGATGATGATCTGCACGTCGGGATCGGCCAGCATTTCGTCATAGGTAACGGCCGAAACACCATGGGTTTCCGCCTTGGTTTTCGCGGAGTCCGGATTGATGTCGGTGACGGATTTTACAGCGACGATTTTTGAGTTTGCGCCACCGCGCAGATAGGCGTCGCTGATGTTGCCGCAGCCGACAACACCGAGTTTCATTTGCTTCATAATTCTCAGTCCTACGAAAGTTGTTCTAGCAGATAGGCGCGGCTGTTGCGGGCAAAGCCGACGGGATCTTTCGGCTTGTCGTGTTCGAGGACCATCCATTTTGCGCCGAGATCGAGCGATTTCCGCCAGAGCGCGGGCCAGTCCATCGTGCCCGATCCAATGTCGGCCCAGCCATCTTCATCGCGATTTTCGCCATTTGGAGCGATGTCCTTCACATGGACGGCTGTCATTCGGTCCTTGTGCTTTTCCATCCATTCAACCGGATCGGCATTGCCGCGAACGAGCCAGGCGGCGTCGACCTCGAAGGTCAGCGGTGAGCCTTCAGCGCCTTCGAAAAGATGCTGGAGCGGCGTTGTTCCGTCTTCGTAGGCTTTCAGCTCCCAGTCATGATTGTGATAGCCAAGATTCAGACCGGCATCGTGCATCTTCTGGGCCAGATTGCCCAGGTCGACGCCGATCTTACGCCACGCATCTGCAGGCGCAACACGTTGATTGTCCGGGACAGCTGGCATGTACAGCTCCACAAGACCGATCGTCTTTGCCTGTTCGATGACCCAGTCGATGCGATCTTGCAAGTCCGCCATCGAGATGTGGCCTGTCGGCGCGGTCATGCCATGTGCATCAAGTTTGGCGCGCGTATCGGAGGCGTTCTGGAGATGTCCGCCGATAAGTTCTACGCGCTTGAAGCCGATTTCCGCAAGCGTGGCGAGCTGCCTTTCGAAATCGCCATAGTCCCGAAGTGAGTAAAGCTGGATAGATAGTTCGTCAGCTATATTCATGATCATCCTCGATTATTATGGATTGTCAGTTAGATACGCATCGATGTTTGCGTATCGAAAAGCGAGATGTGTGACATATCCGGTGCAAGCGTCAGCGGTGATCCGAGCGCCGGTTTGCAGTCACCCGGCTGGCGCAATCGTAACGAATGATTGTGGCCGCCCACCCAGATGAGATTGTCAGCGCCATGGGTTTCCACCAGTTCCGTCTTGAAGCCTTGCCAGGGCCCGTTCTCCGTGATCGAGATGTGTTCGGGGCGGATGCCCAGAGTGAGGCGCTGGCCGGTGACGGGGGCGCTGTTGAAATTGTAACCGTCAAGCGGCAGGTGCAGCTCTCCGGACTTGAATGCAGCGCCCCCGGGCCCGCCGGTCAACTCGCCCTCGAAGAAATTCATCTGTGGACTGCCGACAAACCCGGCGACGAACAGATTGGCCGGATGAAGATAGATTTCGTCCGGCGTTCCCATTTGCTGGATCTTCTGATCCTTCATAACGACAATGCGGTCAGCCAGCGTCAACGCCTCGATCTGATCATGGGTGACATAGATCATTGTCGTCGTATCGATTTTCTGATGCAGCTTCTTGATCTCGACGCGCAATTCATTGCGAAGCTGGGCGTCGAGGTTTGAAAGTGGCTCGTCGAACAGGAAGACATGCGCATCGCGCACCAGAGCACGGCCGATCGCAACGCGTTGCCGCTGACCACCGGAGAGCTGATCGGGCCTGCGATCCAGCAGATGCGATATCTGCAAAAGCTCTGCGGCGCGCGTGACGCGCTCCTCGATCTCGGCTTTGGGCGTTTTCGCCATTCGCAGCCCGAACGCCATGTTGTTGCGGACATTCATGCGTGGATAGAGCGCGTAGGACTGAAACACCATTGCGATGCCGCGGTCCTTCGGTTCGTGCCAGGTTACATTGCGCTCGCCGATCCAGACCTGCCCGTCCGCAACGTCGAGCAGACCTGCAACGGCATTGAGCAGCGTAGACTTTCCGCAGCCGGAGGGACCAAGCAGCACAATGAATTCGCCCGCTTGTACGTCAAGCGACAGGCCGTTCAGGACGCGCGTACTGCCGAATGCGACCGTCAGGTCCCGAATAGAGACAGAAGACATATATTCAACCCTTTACTGCGCCAGAGGCGATGCCGCGAACGAACCAGCGTCCGGATATGAAATAGACGGCCAGAGGAATCATCGCTGTCAGGATCGTCGCCGCCATCTCAGTGTTGTATTGGCTCTCGCCCTGTCTTGAAGACACAATGTTGTTCAGCTGAACCGTCATCGGCAGGTTGTCCCGGCCTGCAAATGTCAGCCCAAAGAGGAAGTCGTTCCAGATTCCGGTGACCTGAAGGATCGTGGCGACGATCAGGATCGGCGTCGACATGGGCAGTATGATTCTGATGAAGATCGACCAGAACCCGCCGCCATCGACACGCGCCGCCTTGAACAGCTCAACCGGCAGGCTCGCATAATAGTTGCGGAACAGCAGCGTCATGATTGGCAGGCCGAATATAACATGCACCAGCACGATACAGGCAAAGGAATTATAGATTCCGGTGACCGCGAAAATGCGGACCAGAGGATACAGAAAGACCTGATAGGGGATGAAAGCGCCGAGCAGCAAAAGGCCGAACATCACATTTGCGCCGCGCACCCGCCAGAAGCTCAGCGCATAGCCCGTGACCGCGCCTGCGGCGATCGAGAGGATCAGCGATGGAATGAGGATGCGAACCGAATTCCAGAAGCCGACGCTTACGCCCCGGCAATCCAGCCCCGTACAGGCTTCCGACCACGCTCTGATCCATGGTTCGAACGTGACCGCATTCGGCCACATCAGGATATTGCCCAGGCGGATTTCCTCCATCGGTTTGAGGGAGGTCATCAGCATGATCCAGGCTGGCAACAGGAAAAACACGGCTGCAATCAGCAGGAAGGCGTAAATGCCGATCGTGCCTGCCGAGATGCGGCTCGGGCGGCGCCCTGAGGCTTGCATCATTGTCATGCGACCCTCCCTGCCGGTCGGATATAGGTTTGATACAGCCAGGGCGCCAGAATTGACGCGACGGCGATCAGCATCATCGTCGCCGCAGCCGTGGCCAGGCCAACATTGTTGCGCTCGAAGAAGTGATCCATGACGAATTTTGCAGGGACGTCGGAGGCGATTCCGGGTCCGCCTTTGGTCATTGCAACGACAAGGTCATAAAGCTTGACGACGCTGATGGACAGCAGCACGACCGCGGTGACGATCATCGGCCCGAGCAGCGGCAGCACAATGAACAGATAGTAGCGCCATGCCGGTATGCCATCGACGCGCGCCGCCTTCCACAGGCTTTCATCCACGCCGCGCAGCCCCGCCAGCAAGATACACATGACAAGGCCGGAGCCTTGCCAGATTGCGGCAATGACGATCGTGTAGATGACCATGTCCTGCGTGACAAGCCAGTTGAAGGTGAAGTTTTCGAAACCGAGGTCGCGTCCCAGTTTCTGAACGCCATGCGTTGGATTGAGAAACCATTGCCAGGCAAGTCCGGTCACCACGAATGACATCGCGTAAGGATAAAGGAAAATCGTGCGGAAAACGGCTTCGCCCCGGACTTTCTGATCGATGAAGACCGCAAGTAGAAATCCCAGGATCAGGCATCCGGCAATGAAAAGAACGCCGAAGATAACGATGTTTTCGACTGCAACACTAAAGCGTTCATTCAAGAACAGACGGGAATATTGTGAAAGGCCAACCCAGTCAAATATGGGTAGTAGCTTGGAGCTTGTAAAAGAAAGACGCACGGTCCAAAGCATGCAGCCGATATAGACGACGACGACAGCCGCCGTTGCGGGGATGAGCGCGATCACAGCCGCAAGATTTCTGAATCGCGGCCGTCCGGCATTTGTAATTTGGGAATCCATAGGCAGGTCCAGTCTAAAAAACCCCGGCCCGGGAGGGGCGGACCGGGGAAGTGCAGGCCTGTTAGCTTGCAGATTTCACCGCTGAAGCGAACTTCTCGATGAATTCATCTGCCGTCATGGAAGGCGTAGCCCAGAACTGCGTGATAACATCTCGCGTTGCGCCGGTGAGGTCAGAGGAGGCGAAGTAGTTGATGCTGCCGACTTGCTGTTCGGGATCTTTCAGAGCCGTCATGCCTTGCTGTGCGCATTCATCCATTGAGGAGACATCCAGATCAACGCGAGCCGGAACCGAGCCCTTTTTCTTGTTGAACGCCAGCTGTACGTCCTGCGACAGCATGAGTTCAGCGAGCTTGGACTGGGCTGCTTTCTGTTCTTCATCATCAACTTTCGGGAAGACACAGACATCGCCGCCCATTATGTAACCGTTCGGCATGACCGTGCAGCCGTAATCCGTGCCGATTGTCTTGCCAGCGGCGATGAATTCGCCCTTGGCCCAATCGCCCATGAGCTGCGTTGCACCCTTGCCAGTAATGACGAGATTGGTGCTGTCGTTCCAGCTGCGTCCGGGCGAACCTTCATCCGTCAATTCGCGCAGAGCGGCAAATGTCTCTATCGCACTCCGGAAGTCAGGGCTGTTAAGCGCTTCTCCGTCAGTTGTTAAATAGATGTTCTTAAATATTTCTTTGCCAGCTTTCGCAACGACAACAGCATCGAAAAGAAGATGATCCTGCCAGTTCTGCCCGCCATGAGCGAGAGGTATGAAGCCGGCCTCTTTCAGCTTCGGCGCAGCCGCAATAAGTTCATCGAAGTCTTTCGGCGGTTCAACGCCTGCCTTTTTAAACGCTTCAACATTGTACCAGAGCCAATTTTGCCCATGAATGTTGACAGGTACGGCATAAAACTCGCCGTTGCGGTTCGTTGCTTCAATCAGGACTTCCGGAAGGACTTCCCGCCAATTATTGGCCGAAGCCACATCCTCAATCGGGTTCAGCATCCCATTGTCAACGACCTCATGGAACTGCGCGCCCGTGTTGAACTGCATGACAGTCGGTGGATTGCCGCCAACGATACGGTTGATCCCTGCGGTTCGCGCCTGTTCGCCGTTGGCGATCGCCGTATCGATCCATTCGCCACCCTCAGCTTTGAACGCGTTAGCCATTTCTGCGATCGCGGCAGCTTCACCGCCGGACGTCCACCAATGCAGAACTTCTGCTTTGATTTCCTGTGCTTGCCCAGCTGTGGGAAGTACAAATGCAAATGTTGCAGTGCATATAAATCTCGTTATTGTATTCATAATAATATTCCTCCCTAATGAGTGTTTTTGTAATCGATTACATTTTATAGCATAGTTGTATTCTCGTGAGAAGAGGGACTTGGAAATTAAAAAGATGGTTCGTAAAAAAAGGGCGCGTCCCTCAAGCTACAGCGGTTCGATAACGATTGACGACGTCGCGGATATGGCCGGCGTGTCAACGGCAACAGTCAGCCGCGCGCTGTCCTCGCCTGGCCTCGTTGCCCGGGATACGCGTGAGCGCGTGCTCGAAGCGGTCCGCAATACAGGCTATATCCCGAACGTGGCGGCGCGCAGTCTTCGCGCCGCGCGATCAAAGCTCGCTCTGGTTGTGTTTCCCACATGTATTACGCCCTTCTTTAGCGAGTTGCTTATCGGAATAGAAAATGCGCTGTCTGCGGAGGGGTATGGCTTGATTACGGGCAGCCTTCTGGAGCGGCCGGAACGGGAAACTCAGCTTGTTCATCTTGTGGCGGCAAAGCAGGTTGATGGCGTCATTCTGCTGAACGGACAGATGATCAGGAGTGACACGCTACGCGTCGATCAGCTCGATGTACCGATTGTCGCTGTCGGCGTTCCCGGTAAAAGCGATATTCCTTCTGTTCTGATCGGCGAAAGGGAAGGGGCCGCGGCAGTCGCTTGGCATCTGCTTGAGCTTGGGCACCGTACGTTCGGTTATGTGACCGGCGCTCCTGGCTATGTGGACGATGAGCGCTGGGGCGGGTTCACCGAGGTCCTTACCGAGGCCGGGATCGCTGTGAGCGAAATTGTTCGCTATCCGGGTGACTTTACTGGGGCCAGCGGGATAGGGGCGGGACTACAATTTATCGAATCGTCCAAGCGGCCGACGGCTGTGTTCGCCATAAGCGACATGATGGCAATCGGCTTCATGAAGACATTGCGGGAGGCGGGCATTTCGGTTCCGGCCGATGTCTCGGTAGTCGGGTTTGACGGCATTGAATTTACCGCCTTCTGTGAGCCGGAACTGACGACGATTCGTCAGCCGAGCGAAGTCATGGGTTTCGAAGCGGCAAGGCTCCTGATAGAGCTGGTGCAGGAGAAAACGATACCCGCGGATGAACGCAGCAAAACTCTCGGAACCGAACTGGTCATACGCGAGAGCACAGCGCCACCTTCCCGATAGTGAAGCAGAAAAAAGCACATGTTGATTTATCCGCGTTCGGTCCGAGCCGGGCATTGTGCTGACTTGTTCTCCTGCGTGATGGCAGTTACAAATTCGAGGCGGCATATTCGAGGGCCGTTTGCACTGAAAAGCAGGGGCAAAATGCGGAATCAACGGTCCGGGTGATGAAGTGACGCGGGTGAGGCAGATTTTTTCAAGACGATTTCTCATCAAGGCGCTTGCCGGCGGCGCAACCGCGCTCGCGCCTTTACGCTTGCGCGCTCAGGTGCCGCCTGCCGGCGATCAGCAGGTCCGGCCGTCCTGGAGCTATGAAGGCGTGACCGGGCCTGAACACT